>JBDTNT010000154.1:0-4539 GCA_039933615.1 Flavobacterium sp.
GACAAACTGGGAGGAAAAATAGCCGGTTTAATCTAGTTTGTGCAACTCATCCAGCAATTCCATTTCATCGTCCGGGAGGAGCTGCAAGGCAATTTCGAGCAAAAGCAGCACATCAGTTTCAGTTTCAGAACAAGTATCATTTTTAAGCAGACTAATACTTGTTTTAAGTATTGAGGAAACCATTCCATTTAATTCATTATAAGAGGATACTTTTATTGGTATGCTAAACGAATTATCGTTTTGAGTTTCGTTTTTGAGTTTTGTGAAATAGTTCATTTTACTCATTAATTCTAAAATAGGGGCGACTGGTTCTTTTTGTAATACTTCCATAGTTTAATTTTTAATTTATTAATTTTCATTTACCTTTAGTTATCTTAAAAGATAACCAATATTAGCAAATATAGAACAAAATTTGAATTATCATAAAAGATAATTCAAATTGAAACAAACCTTACAACAAAAAGTCGGAAAGAGAATTCAGGAAATAAGAATAGTGAAAAATATTTCACAACAGGATTTGGCCTCAAAATGTAATTTTGAGAAGAGTAATATGTCGAGACTGGAAAACGGAAATGCCAATGCAACGCTTTCAACTCTTGAAAAAGTTTGTGATGCACTGGAAATCGATTATGCAGAACTATTTAAGTTTTAAAATATCTGAGAGATAAGCATATATTGTTTTTGCATCAATTAACTCGCCTCTGCCTCAACCAGACAAATCACAAAAGTGGTTTTTCCGTCCTGGTTTCTAAAATCCAGATAACCGCCGTGGGCTTCAATGATACTTTTGGAAAGTGTTAATCCGATTCCGGCGCCTTCTTTGCGGGTGGTGAAAAACGGAAGGAATATTTTGTTTTCTATCTCTTTATCGATTCCGTTTCCACTGTCGGTGATTTTTATAAAAATCCTGTTTTCTATGGTTTCGGCAGCAATTACAATTTGTTTGTTTTCAGCATCTTCCAAAGCATGCATGGAATTGGTCAGAAGATTGATCAACACCTGCTCTATTTGCTGGTGATCGACCAGGAGTACATAATCAAACGAAATTGTGTTTAGGACTTCTATCTGTTTGTTTTTGAATAGCGGATTCATGACCTGAAAACAATTCGCAATCAGTTTTTTCAGTTCTGTTTTTTCTTTTTTGGGAGAAGGCAGCATGGCCAGTTTTCGGTAACCTTCTACAAATTTCTGCAGCAGGTCGCTTCGTCTCAACATCGTCCCTACTCCTTCTTTAATATCTTCCAGATCATCTGATGAAATCGAATCCTGCTCTACTAATTCCTGCAGGTTTTGAGAAATAGACCGGATTGGCGTTATTGAATTCAGGAGCTCATGAGAAATCACTTTCATCAAATTTACCCAGGCTTCTTTTTCTTTTTTCTCGACTACATTCTGAATAGAATCCAGCAGGACAATGAAATAATCCAATTCGCAGATTTCTGTCCTTGAAGTCTGCATGACAAAAGTCTGTACATTTTGCTGGTTGACGCGGATTTCTAATGCGGTTTTGATTTCCTGAAAATCCTGTTCTTCGATGACTTCACACAAAGACGGAAGCTGGTTTTTTAGCAGTTTCCATTTGGAGACTTTGGGGACGTCAAAGTTTTTGGAGAAATAATCATTCATTAAAAAAACATTCCATTCGTCGTGTTCTTTTTTCAGGATAATAATTCCGGTTTCGATATTATTTAAAATTGAAGTGTAAATAATATCTCTGGAAACCTGTTCGTTCTGTTTATTTTTTAAAATGTCATATAATTTAAACAGATCATTCTGGTTGGATTTGTACTTGGAAAAATCGGATGTGAAATCATTTTGTATGATTGAAGAAATGGTTTTGTCGTACACCAAAATGACGCTTTTTACATAAAAATACAATTCGATAATTAGAAAGAGAACAATCAGAAAACCAAAAACAGGTGCAAAAACAAATTTGATTTTATGTAAATAAAAAGAAAATTCAATCCCTGCCAGAATCACAAGCAGTCTCAGAAAAATAAGGTTGTATGTTTTTAACGATTTTAGCATATTAATTGGTGCTGATGTTATATTTCTCTAAACGGCGGTACAAAGAACCTCTCGACAATCCGAGTTCTTCGGCTGTTTTGCTGATGTTATTGTTGTTTTTTAATAAGGCTTTTTCAACGGTTGCTTTCTCAACTTTTGAAAGCTGAATGTCATCGGGATTTTCTTCATATTCCGTTATTTGCTGCAAATCTAAATCGGAAACGGTGATGATATTGTTTTCGCAAAGAATGACGGCACGTTCTATTTTGTTCTCCATTTCACGGATGTTTCCGTTCCAGGCGTGCTTTTCAATTTGTTCGGATACTTTATTATCAAAGGTGATTTCGTCTCTTCCGTATTTCTCTGTCATTTTTTCGAGGAGATATTCTGCTAACGGAATTTTATCTTCGTTACGCTCACGCAAAGGAGGCAGGACAATTTCCATGGTATTGATTCGGTAATACAAATCTTCCCGGAAATTTTTGTCTGCGACCTCAAATTTCAGGTTCAGATTGGTAGCGGTAATAATGCGGACATTCAAAGGTCTTGCTTTTGACTCGCCTAATCGGGTTACCGTTTTACTTTGAATAACCTGCAGCAGTTTAGATTGGAGATGCAACGGAACATTTCCGATTTCATCTAAAAAAACAGTTCCGTTCTGCGCCATTTCAAAACGTCCGGGCGTATCGGTTTTGGCATCTGTAAAAGCGCCTTTTGCATAACCGAACAATTCACTTTCGAAAATATTGGCATTCAGAGAACCTAAATCAACGGCAATAAAAGGCTGGTTTTTTCTTTCTGACTGACTGTAAATATGATGTGCCAACACAAATTTTCCGGTTCCGTTTTCGCCAAGTATTAAAACATTGGCATCTGTTTTGGCAACTTTATCGGCAAGGGAATAGGCTTTTTTTATGATCTCAGAACTGCCAACAAAAAATTCCTGCTGAACAGCTGCTTCTTTGGTTTTTCTTTTTTCTTTACGGCTTTCATCTACGGCTTGTTTTACCGATTCAAGCAGCTTTGTATTTTCCCACGGTTTTAAAATATAATCAAAAGCACCATTTTTCAAACCTTCAACAGCCGTTTCTACTTTTCCAAAAGCGGTCATTAAAATCACCACGGTTTTTGGCGAAAGCGTTTTTATTTCTTTCAGCAAATACAAACCTTCTCTCCCGTCTTCAAAACCTATCCTGTAATTCATGTCGAGCAAAACGACATCTATGCTGTTTTTTGCCAATAATTCGACGATATTTTTTGGATTATTAAGCGTGTAAATCGTCTCAAAATACTTTTTCAGGTACAGTTTCGATGCAAAAAGGATGTCTTCCTGATCGTCTATGATTAATATTGAAGCGTTTGTCTTTTTCATGTTTGTTCAGTTTTGGACGAAAGGTGTCCAATTATGGACAGTGGCTCTTTTTTTCAAAAAATAAAATTTTAAAAATAAGGCAGTTACAATCTTTAAATTTTTGGCATGAAAATCACATTAGAGCTGATAAATCATTAATTATTAACGCCTTTCGAAAGTAAAAATAACAAAATAAATAGCTTAAATACAGTGTTAATTATCTTAATTTTCAACCGTGTTTCTTTTACTTCGAAAACAAAAATTATTTTAAAGAAAATCAATCAACATCAAAAACAGTACTTATGATTACTATTAAAAAGCTTTCAAAAATTTTCAGGACCGAAGAAATCGAAACCAATGCATTAGCCGAAATTTCATTAACAATCACCCCGGGAGATTTCGTTTCGATCATGGGGCCATCCGGAAGCGGAAAGTCTACCTTATTAAATATTGTCGGATTACTGGACAGTGCTTCTGGCGGAAGTTATTTATTACTGGGTCAGGAAATGGTTGGACTGAAAGAAAAATTAAAATCAAAAGCCAGAAAAGAAAACATCGGATTCATTTTTCAAAACTTCAATTTAATTGATGAATTATCGGTTTATGACAATATCGAATTGCCCTTGATTTACAATAATGTTCCTTCTTCTGTAAGAAAGACAAAAGTAAATGAAATCGCGACTAAACTAAGTATTGCGCATCGGCTGAAACATTACCCACAGCAGCTTTCCGGCGGACAGCAGCAACGTGTCGCGGTAGCAAGGGCTTTGATCAACGATCCGAAAATAATCCTTGCCGATGAACCTACCGGAAACCTGGACAGTAAAAACGGAAATGAGGTAATGGAATTACTAACTAGCCTACACGCCAACGGAGCCACAATCCTGATGGTGACACACTCTGATTACGATGCTTCTTTCTCTCAAAAAACAATTTTGATGAAGGACGGAATCATACTTTCTGAAAAACTGAACCATAGAAATGTAGATGTTTTAGTAACCAATTCTAACAACCAGAGTCATGCTTAAAAACTGGATCAACATATTTATCTACCACATCAAAAAGAATAAGCTTTTTACGGCTTTGAATGTTTTGGGCCTGAGTATTGGAGTTGCCGGATTGATTTTTGCAATTCTGTATTGGAATGACGAATACTCCTACGATCAATGGAATCCTGAAAA
>JBDTNT010000155.1:0-34402 GCA_039933615.1 Flavobacterium sp.
TTTAAGTTTTGCTCTTACTTATTTTTTAATTAAAAGCTTTAAAAAGAAAGAGAATCAGAATACAATTGAGAAAAATATTGAGGTTAAATAAAAATACTATTGTCAAACAATCTTCAAAATAAAATTATCTTTCAACAAGTAGTCGCGTTACTTCAAAATGCCCGACAGGAGGTTTTAGGTGCAGTAAATTCAACAATGAGAATAACTTATTCTGAAATAGGAAGAATTATTGTTAAGGAAGAGCAGTATGGAAATGACAGGGCTGAATATGGGAAACAATTATTAAAAAGGCTTTCACAACAATTGACTAAAGAGTTTGGAAAAGGATTTTCTGTAGACAATTTACAGAATATGAGAAAATTATATCTGGTTTATTCAATTTCGGAGATAGTGTCTAGTATTTCTGAAAATCATCTTGTATTGGGATTGACAAAAGTTACTTTAAACTTTGTTTTAAAGAGGTCTCATTATCTGTTTTTGATAAATATAACAGATGAAAGAGAAAGAAAATTTTATGAAATCAGGCAATTAAATACCATTGGAGTGTTCGCGAATTAAAACGACAATACGATTATCTTTAAGCGGGATAAAGACAGAATTTTAAAAAGCTTATTGAAAACATATAACATCAAATTTATAATTTCGAATATAAATAAATGAAAGACGAAGAAGACGATAACATAATACCGGACAACGAAGAAAATAATTCTGAAGAAAACCAGACTGATGACAATCAGGATGGTGATTCTGATAAAATTATCGAAGTCGATGCCAAAAATTTTGAAGGACAGCATTTTTACGAAAATAAGGAAGAAGAAGGCGAAGACGTTATCACGAAAGTAACCGGAATGTACAAAGACTGGTTTCTGGATTATGCTTCATACGTAATTCTGGAGCGTGCCGTTCCGGCTATCGAAGATGGTTTTAAACCGGTACAGCGTCGTATTATGCATTCGCTTAAAGAGCTGGATGACGGCCGTTACAATAAAGTTGCCAACGTAGTAGGGCACACCATGCAGTATCACCCTCACGGAGATGCCAGTATCGGTGATGCAATGGTGCAAATTGGTCAGAAAGATTTACTGATTGACTGCCAGGGAAACTGGGGAAATATATTAACAGGTGACGGTGCCGCAGCTTCGCGTTACATCGAGGCGCGTTTGTCTAAATTTGCTTTGGAGGTTTTATATTCTCCAAAAATTACCGATTGGGGTGTTTCGTATGACGGACGTCGTGCTGAACCCAACAATCTTCCAGTAAAATTCCCGCTGCTTTTGGCGCAGGGAGCTGAAGGTATTGCCGTTGGACTTTCGACGAAAGTTTTACCGCATAACTTTAATGAATTAATTGATGCTTCTGTCAAGATTTTAAAAGGAAAACCGTTTACGCTTTATCCGGATTTCATGACGCAGGGTATTGCCGATGTGTCAAATTATAATGACGGAGTGCGTGGCGGGCGTGTTCGTGTCCGTGCTAAAATTGCCCAGTTAGACAAAAATACACTGGTGATTACACAGATTCCTTTTTCGACCAATACAACGACTTTGATTGACAGTATTTTGAAAGCCAATGATAAGGGTAAAATCAAAATCAAGAAAATTGAAGATAATACAGCCGCCGATGTTGAGATTTTAATACACCTTTTTCCGGGAGTATCTCCGGATAAAACGATTGATGCTTTGTTTGCTTTTACAGCCTGCGAAACTTCGGTAGCGCCTTTAGGATGTGTGATTGAAGACAACAAACCATTGTTTATCGGGGTTTCTCATATGTTGAAAATCTCAACAGAAAGAACAGTCGATTTATTGCGTCAGGAATTAGAAATCCAATTAGAAGAATTAAAAAATAAATGGCATTTTTCTACCTTGGAAAAAATCTTCATTCGTGAAGAAATGTACATTGATTTCAAATTATACGGAGACAGAGAAGAATTATACAAATACATGTATGATAGATTTGAGCCATTCAAAAAATCATTTGTCAGAGAAATCAACGATGAGGATTTACAAAGATTAACTCAGATTCCGATGATTCGTATTACGCGTTTTGACTCTGATAAAGCGGATGATCTTATCGCCAGATTAGAAGACGAAATGAAGGAAGTAGAGCATCATTTGGCCAATCTGATCGATTTTGCAATTGCTTATTTTACCAAGTTAAAAGAGAAATACGGGAAAGGCCGCGAGCGCCAGACGGAGCTTCGTATTTTTGATGATATTGAGGCTACAAAAGTAGTGTTGAGAAACACCAAATTATACGTAAACAGAGAAGAAGGTTTTGTTGGAACTAGTTTGAAAAAAGACGAATATCTTACCGATTGCTCTGATATTGATGATGTAATTGTGTTTTTACGAGACGGTAAAATGATGATTACAAAAGTCGATTCCAAAACATTCGTTGGTAAAGATATTATACATGTCGCTATTTTCGATAAAAGTGACAAACGTACAATTTACAACATGATTTACCGTGACGGAAAATCAGGCCCTTCTTATATCAAACGTTTCAATGTTACGGGTGTGACTCGTGATAAACCCTACGATTTGACGAATGAGACAAACGGTTCGCAGGTGGTATATTTTTCACATAATCCGAATGGGGAAGCTGAGGTTATTACCATTTTATTGCGCCAGATAGGAACGATTAAAAAACTGAAATTCGATATAGATTTTGCTGCTTTGGCCATTAAAGGTCGTGCTTCAAAAGGAAATTTAGTAACGAAATATCCAATCAAGAAAATCGAATTAAAAGAAAAAGGTATCTCGACATTATTGCCAAGAAAAGTCTGGTTTGATGATACCGTAAAACGTCTGAATGTTGATGCGAGAGGGGAATTATTAGGCGAATTTAAACCAAACGATAAAATATTGGTAATTAGTCAGTCCGGTAAATTGAAAGTTATTATTCCGGAATTATCGACTCATTTTGACGAAGATATGATTGTGCTGGAAAAATGGAAGCCTAAAAAACCGATTTCTGCGATTTATTTCGATGGGGAAAAAGAGCGTTATTTCTTGAAGCGTTTTCTGGTTGAGACAGAGAATAAAGAAGAATCTTTTATTACGGAACATCCGAATTCCCAATTAGAGATTGTATCAACAGACTATCGCCCAATGGCACAATTGGTTTTCGCGAAAGTAAAAGGAGTTCAGAAAGATGATTTGCACATTGATGTTGAGGATTTTATAGCTGTAAAAGGCTTCAAAGCTTTAGGAAATCAATTGACGGCAGATAAATTAAAACAAGTTAATTTGTTAGAACCGCTTCCTTATGAAGAACCTGTTGAAGAAATTCCAGAGAAACATGAATTATCAGAAGATGATTCCGTTGAAACAGAATTAGATGACGACGGCCAGATAGGCTTGGTTTTAGAATAAATTAAAGAAACCGTCTCAACATCAGAGACGGTTTTTTTATAATTGCATTGTCCGTTTAAATACTAAATGTCTTTTTCTACCGATATAATATATTAAAAGATTCACAGCTAAAAAAAGCAGTAAAATTTTCAAAATTCATTTTTTTATTATTTAAAGAAATACAGTTGAAACTTAAATGAACTTAAATCAATTATATGTTTTTCATAAATGGCATTGTTATAAAAAAGACAATAGATTTAAAAAAAATAAAAAGGATGTTTCACTACTTGCGAGACATCCTTTTTGTTGGTAATAAAGTGTTATTTTGGTTTTTATTGGTATTTTTTATCCGTCAGCGTTTTCATGAAAGCCACCAAAGAAAGTTCTTCTTTTTTAGTCAGTTTTAGTTCATCAAAAGGCAGGGTTTGGTTGTCAACTGCATAACCGAGACCTTTTCCTCCGCCTTTATTGTAAAAATCAACCACTTCTTCTAAAGTATTAAAAACACCGTTATGCATATAAGGCCCTGTAACGGTAATGTTTCTAAGGGTTGGTGTTTTGAAAGCTCCAATTAACTGAGGCATTTCATTGTATAAGTAACGGCCGGTATCGGGACTCAGCGCTTTTCCGGAAGCATCTTTTGGAGTTCCGATAACTTCATGTTCGGTTTTGGAATAACCTGGCGGAACAGTTCCGTTAAACAAAGGCGTAAAATGACAGGTGGCACATTTTGCCTTTCCCATAAAAAGATTCATTCCTTCAATTTCCTGAGGGGTCAGATTATTTTCTTCTCCTCTCATATAAACGTCAAATTTAGAATCAAAGGAGTTTAGCGACCTTACATAACTGGCAATTGCATTCTGAATCTGCCAGGCTTCCGGTTTTGCCGTTTTCGGATACGCTTTTTTGAAAAGCCTGATGTAAGCAGTATCCAGTAAAATCTGAGCGTGGATATTTTTTAAAGATCCATGCATTTCGTCTGCATTTTCGATAACATCAACACTTTGTTTTTCTAAATCCAATTGGCGCATGTCCCAGAATTGTGCATTCTGTAACGAAGCGTAGGTTAGGGTAGGCGTGTTTCGCATTAGATTACTGCCTTTTAGGGAGATATTGGTTTTCATACCATCTGTAAAAGCTTTTTCGGGATGATGACAAGTGGCACAGCTTCGGTCATTATTTTTGGACAGACTTTTATCGTAAAATAATTTTTCTCCTAAAGCTGCTTTATCAGTTGTGAAATTATAAGCCTCAGAAAGTACAAATCCATTCACATCAAAAGCATCTTTGTCAAATAAAGTTGTTGCTGTCGGTTTAAGCGGACTGCTTTTCTTTACGTTTTTGATCTTTTCTTCTTTCTGGAAAGCCTTTATTTTTTCAGAAATAGGATTCAGGTATTTTGTAATAAAAACTGCTCTGTTGAAAGCATTAAAATCATTATTTTCCGTACAGTATTTTTGTGCTTTCTGGGTTAATTTTTTTAAATCTGTGACTGTTTTACTGTTGGGATTTATCTTTTCGAGTGCATTTGGGATACAAATAAGACTTTGACCGACTTCGGTAACAGAAGATTGTAAAATTGGACTGTCAAAACCTGTAATTCCTAAAGAAATTACACGAAAAACATTTTGCTGCATAGCGTCTAAAACATAATTATCACTAATTGTAATAACCTCAAAAGTATTTTCGAGCTGCTTGATATTCGATTTGAAAATTTTTATTTCCCGGAGCAAATCTTCCTTACTGCTGCTTTGATATTCAGGATATATAAGTTCTTCCATTACCTGAAAACCATGAGGTTCAAAAGACTTATTTTCTTCCAGTTCCATTTCATCCAAAGCGGGACCATTCATAAATCGCGCGGCATCGGGAATAAAATATTCAATAGCCCATTCAACTTTTTTATAGGCTAACCGTGATTTTTTAAATTGATTTAAAATTTCTTTTTGTGATTTTTTTCCGGTCACAATTTTTTGAAATTGGATGATTTCGTTATTCAATTTACTCAAATCAATAAGTAAATCCTGCTTAACAGTAGTTTTGGAAACCTGATTTTCTTTGCACGAAAAAAACAGGCAAACGACTAAAAAAAGAGTAACAAAGTGTTTCAATTTTATCATATTATTTTAAAAGAAAACAACCCTTATTAAAAAAATAAGGGTCGTAAATTATTAAGGTTAAGATTATTATCGTTGTACGTTTCTGATAATAACAGTTTGTCCGCCTTCTTTAACTTTACTAACACCTGAACCATCAGCATTTTCGAATTTGTCCAGTTGCCATGTGTGCGGGTGAATGTTTACCGTAAAAGTATTTGGTACACCAATTAAATCTGAAATATCATTCATAGCACCAAATTCCCAGCTTCCAAATTTCGTTACGTTGGCCTGATTGTACAGCGCATTCCAGGCTGGGTCAGTTCTTTTGTGGTTCATGTTTAACCACGGTTTGTTTTGTTTAGAGGCAATATTATACTGCCAGATGTAAGAATCGTGTTTTGCATCTGCATAATAACTGTCCCCGTCTTCCTGAATATAAACGTAGTTTTCTGTAACACAAAGGTTATCAGGATTAATGATTCCTGTTCCCGGAGTACTGTCACCTTCAACGGCTAATTCTAAAGTTCCTTTTAAAGGGTCGGCAGCATCCATTTTCAATTTGTAAACTCTTCCCCACATCGTATACCCGTCAACCGGAGCATTTGATGTTGCTTGTCCTGTTGCAGTAAAATAAACTTCTCTGTTGTTGCTGGCATTTCCTTTTCTGTAATCTACGTCTTCAACTCTTGAAAAACGAATTACTCCCAATGCATTTACAGTAGTATTGATTTCAGCTCCTGTCAGGTTTTTAGCGTTTGGAATTTCAACAAATGTAACAGGATATGAATTGTTTAAAGTCATAGTCGTTTCTACCTGATTCCCGTCTGCTCTTTTTAAAGCATATAATTTTCCGTTTGATAAATCACCGACAGTATTGCTCATGTACATGATTAACTGTCCGGCACTTGCGTGAGCAGTTGTATAAGATTGGTCTTCACCAATAATTATTATTGTTTTTCCGGGATAAGCGTCTTTTGTCAACGGAACTGCATTTTCCATACTTGCTTTACCTAAAGCCGGTAAAATTCTGTCCGTTCTGCTTTTATCAGTTGTTAATCCTAAAGGGTTAATTCCGTGAACCATACTTTCCTGATTCGTTTCTCCGGCAGTTAAAAAAATCGGACCAAATCCGTGTATTTCCGGTGTTACCAAAGTTGCAGAACACAAACGTGTCATACCACCAACGGCGTCTACAATATATTCGCCTTTTACAGGTTTGAACGTTTTATCTAGATATACTCTTGAAACAGATTGTACGATTTCGTGATTCGTAATCATAATATAACCTTCTCCATTCGGATTTTTCATAATACCCGCTCCGTCAGGCTGTGCTCCATAAACAAATTTTGGAGAATCCGGCAAAACATCCGCACTGGTTATAAGCGTACTAATTTTTATGTCTTCAAAACCGGTCATCGCGTACACAAAAGGAGGAATAGCTGAATGTGATGTAAAATCGATACTGGAGTTTACTTCGTTAGAAGGGTTTTTGTTGTCATCATCCTGACAACTCATTACAGAAAGCCCTGTAATCCCCAGCAATGCTAATGATTTTAGAAAATTAGATTTCATAGTATTTTGTTTTTTTTATTTTGAACAAAGCTATCCTTCAAAAACAAAATAGATGTTATGCCAATCTTTTATAATTGCTAATAAATAATAAGGTATGTATTACTAAATCGTAAATTATGATGCTTAATTGTAAATTTTAGCTTTATAAAAAAAACTTAAAATAACCCGTAGGGTGCAATTATTTTAATACACAGCGACATAGTTTAGAAAGTCTAAAAAAGACGTTTCACTTAAAAATAAATCACATCAGGCTATGAGAAAAAAATATAATTTTCTTAAAATACCTTAATTTATAAATTCAAAATCTATGTTCCTATGCGTTAAAAACATTTTTTTTCAATTAAACCCAACGAGTTAAAATAATTATTTGAAAAGATAATTCACATTGATTTCTTTCTTCTCCTTAAATTTTTTGACAATTTTTAAAAATGCAATGGCAGTAATATAGGCGTCTCCCAAAGCGGTGTGCCTGTCTTTTTTTGAAATGTCAAATTTGTCGGCCAGATCATCGAGTGTATAATGGTCTTTTCGCTCAAACAAATGGGATTTTATTAAAGTTCTTTTGTATAAAGTGGCAGTGTCCAAAGTCAGATTGGTCAATGTGGGCAGACCGTTTCTTTCTAAGGCGCGATTAATCATTGTGACATCAAAAATAGTGTGATGTGCAATAATAACCGAATCTCCCAAAAAAGTCAGAAACTGCTCTAAAGCTTCAAATTCACTGGGGCGACTGACTACAAAAGCTTTCAATATTCCATGGATTTGCGCCGTCGATTTGTCATAATGGTCCTGCTCAATATAAATTTCAAAACTGTCCTGTATCGCAATAACACCATTTTGAAGAACCAAAGCCCCAATGCATAAAATTCTGTCATTTTCGTAATCAAAACCGGTAGTCTCCGTATCCAGAACAACAAACCGGGTTTCTTCGACTGTAGTGTTTTCATCAAACAGATTGTCCTCTTTCTTCCAAAAATTAAATAAACCCATGCTATACGATATTTGAAATATTAAATCGGACACTAATCAATTCCTGAAGTTCTTTTATGGTTTTGAAAGTTCTTTTGAGCTTTATTTTCTCCATTTTAGACAAGGTTTCCAAAGCAATAAACTGACCTGAATCATTGTGCAGAAGACCTTGTTTGGTTCTGAATTTCAATAAAGCTTTAAACGAATAAGAACATGACAAATACAATTCCCTGTTGTTCGGTTCCAGGTCTGCCAATTTTTCAAAACGTTCCGCAGTATTGCTTATTGATTTTACGGAATGCGATAAAATCAAAACCCGCGCAGCATCTGTCAGCGGCATTAAAGCTCTTCTTTTAATATCAAAATTGTCTTTGTTGGCACCGTCCTGTTCTACTAAAAACTGTCTGAAAAAGCCCGTTGGGGAAGGACTTTGCAAAGCCCCGCTTACCAAATGGACATAAAAAACAGGATTTGCTTTGACACTTTCAAAAATAAAATCCGAAAGGTCATTGGCTATTTCACTGTCGCCGTACGTTACACTATAATCGAAAAATATAAAAGATAGCAAGACCTCATTTTTTCCCGGATTGGTAATCCAGTGATGCACCTGATTTTTCCATTCGTCAAGGCTCATGCACCATTTTGGACTCGAGGCCATCATATCGGCAGGGCAATAATCATAACCAATTTCAAAAAGGCCTTTGTTGACCAGTGCGGCAAATTTCAGGAAATAGACCTTTGTTTCCTCTCTGAAAACCTCAGAAACATTTTCATACACAATAGCGTTATCCTGATCGGTGTGTAGCATTTGTTCGCTTCTTCCCTGACTTCCCAGAGCCAGCCAGGCGAATTTTACGGGCGGCGGACTGCTCATTTTTTCTATAGACATTTCGATAACGCGGGTCGTGCACGCTTCATTTAATCCGGTTATGATTTTTGAAATCAGCGTCATCGGAATATTTTGGTCTAAATAGCCCTGAAGCAACTGCATTATCCGGGCACGAATTGGTTTAATATCTTTAGGTTTTTTAGCTCTTTTCAGGGCTTTTATCAAAACTGCCGGATTATTCCCAAGCGCCACCATGACATCATGTTTCGACAGGATCCCAACAGCTTTTGTATTGACAGTCCCGTCTTTGGTCAGGCACAGATAACTAATATTGCTTTTCATCATAGCCATCTGAGCCTCTGTCACCGTCATCTTTTTAGGATAGGTAACAACCGGTTTCGTCATAATGGTTTCTGCGGTTGTCAGGATTGAATAATCGCCTGTAACAATTTTGTTTCGGAGATCTTTATCTGTAATAATCCCAATCGGAAGCATTTCATCGACAATCAATATTGCTCCGACTTTTTTCTTATTCATTATTTTGGCAACATCCCTTGCCGTTGTCGACGGACTGCAGGTCACAATTTTCTTCGAATATTTGATGGGCTGTAAGTCAAAGGAATGACTTTCTGAGTGCATCGATTCATGAACCAGATCATCGCCGTACAATTTGTCCTTATGTATATCGGAATATGGATTTCGGGTATTTGAGGCATAACTTTCAATCAGGAAATTTCCCACCGTCCTGTTTTCGAGTGCGTACGGTTTAAAAACCGCTATCGGAATCGAATACAGGATACTTTCTTCATGTGCAACGGCTTCCATGATATAGTTTTCCTGAGCCAAAAGCGGACGCAGCCCGAAAATATCACCTTCGTCACACATATCCAGAACGACGTTTTTTTGATTTTTCTTTAAGGCCACCGCACCTTTATGCACTACATAAAAAGAATCATGGGTCTTCTCATTTTCAGCAAAAATAACGGAATCCTTTTCCTTATAAACAATAGAAATCTGCTCTGATAGTTTTTCAAGGTCACCCTGATGCAAAAAACTAAACGGCGGATAATTTTTCAGGAAGTCGGCAACTCTGTGCGAAATGGTATTTTTCATGCGTCTGATTTAGGTTGTAATGTAAGACTTAAAATAGAAATGTAAAAGAAACACCTTTAAACTTTTCCCAGAAATTAAAACCGAAGTTTATTTTTCAGAAAAGCACAAAAAAAGTTCCAAAAGGAACTTTTTATATTGTTTAGGAAATGTTGGAAATGGTTTTAGTCGATTTTAACAACAGTTCCGCGTTGCTTTTCTTCAGAACCCACCATTCCAAACTCAAAAGTATAAGAATTTTTAGAAGTCGTTAGAATCTTCATGCTTATTGCTTTTTCTTCAGCCATATTTTTCGGGTGTTTTTTCTGCAGGATATATTCGCAGTCACTTACCCAGCGCACGGTAGAAGTATCGGTTTTGCCATCAAAAGTTTCAATTTCAATATTGTCTTTGCGTTCAAAAACAGTTGTTTTCTTTACACCATTTACTTCAAACTCAAATTTGAATTTCCCGGTTTTAAAATCCTTGCACTTGTGCTCCGCATCGTAACACGACATTAGGCCTAATAACGGAAGTAAGAATATAATTTTTTTCATTTTTAATATATTTTCTAAATAAATCTTATTTTGGAATTTGTATTTCTTTTTGGATCTTAATTGTAAGGAGCTGTTTCCTGCTGTCCGCTATATCTTTTTCCGGCTGGCAGCAGCCGGAAAAAGGATGCCGCTTCCATCAGGGCTAGGGCACCGGTTTTCAAAAAGCTATTTTTAATTAAAGAATAAAACCAAAAGAATTAAAAAAGTTATAAAAGCAAGAAAAATCAAATTTCGTTTTTTGTTTTTAAGACTCTGTTCTTCGGCTAAATTTGTTTTACAGAATTTGACTAAAATCCACCAGCATGTTCCTCCAAAATTCGCATAATATCCTATCATTTCAATCTCTTTAATTCGTCGTCCGTAAAATTCTTAATTTCTTTTTCCCTTGCAAATTTTTCGGCATTGTAATTTCCCGATTTATTCCTTGGGATCGATAAACTGTCCCAGGCGTCTTTTTTTAATTGTTTGGCATAAAAAACAATCTGTCCAATATGATACGGATAATGCGCCAATTGACGATTTATGGCTTCTATTACCGTATGACCTTCATTTCGGATATAGATTATTTCGGAAAGCTGTTCTGGTTTTAAACTGTCCAGCGTATTCAGAAAACAATTCCAGCCTTTATTCCAAGCCTCCAAAACTTCTTCTGCCGATTGTAAATCGTTTTCAAATTCAGCATCACGGTTGCGCCATTCTTTTTCACCATCGGTAGTTAAGAAATCCGTCCAGCGCGACAACATATTGCCTGAAACGTGTTTTACAATGGCAGCAATACTATTGGTATCTTCATTTATAGCTGTAAAAAGCTGTTCCGGTTCCAGTTGGGACATCGCTTTTTCGCCTAAAGTTTTATAATATAAAAACTGCTTCTTAACACTTTCTAAATACGAGTCGGCTGCATTCATGATTATATAATTTTAATATCATATTTGTCCAAAAGGCCTTCAATTCCCTGAGTCGAGAATTGTGCTTTTCGCATCGGATTAAATTCAGGGTCAATTTTATAATTGTAGGCCGTCCTAAAGTTAACAGCGGCCAATTGGGTTTCATTAAAAACAGAACCTTCCAGATTGCAATTGTCAAAAAGGGAACTGGTCAGATTGGTTCCGATAAAAGTAACTTCCCTTACCGAACAATTGATAAACTTGGTTTTGGGCATTTTTTTGTTCGAAAAGATAGCGTAGTCCAAAGCGCTTTCTTCAAAATAAACCTGGAATAAAAAATCATCACATTCGCTGAATGCAATTCCAAGGAGTTTACAGTTTTTGAAAGTCACATTTTTTAAACTCGTTCCGGCCAGACTGGTCATCGACAAATTGCAGTCGATAAATTCGCAGTCTAAAAAAGTATTGTAAGCAAAATTGCTGTTGGAAAAATCACAGTTTTTAAAAACACAATCTTCAAACTCCCGATTGTTTATTTTTTTGTCAATATAAATGACTTTGTCGAATGTTTTCTGAATGTGTATTAGACTTTCCATACCCTTTTATGATTGTTTTTTAGCATACCTGACAGGTTTTTAAAACCTGTCAGGTATGGATATTTTTAAAAACTTAGTCGTTAAACAAACCTCTCATCATGGTTTTCAATCCGTAAAAGATTAAAAACATAGCGCTTAAGCAAGCCACGATTCCGATTCCTAAAACCAAATAATGCCAGTTGGTATGCTGATTCATAAAAGCATTATAAATCAACGAAGGGCCAATAAATAAAAGAGGTAACGACCCCGTTAAATATCTGACACCTTTTCCCAGTAATTCTTTATTTGTAGCCATCTTAATAGTGTTTCAGGTTTTTATTGTTTCAGGTTAAATCACAAAATGCAATCCATCTGACAACTAACCATTTTACAAGTTATAATTATCAACTGCTTTTCTCACACTTCCATGTTTTTTCAATAAATCGGAAGCTTCCTCATAGGAAACCGGGATTTCTCCCATAATCATCTTAACACCACGGTCAACCAATTTGACATTGCTTAATTGCATATCGACCATTTTGTTGCCTTTTACCTTTCCAAGCTGAATCATGGCAGCAGTCGATATCATATTTAAAACTAACTTCTGAGCGGTTCCGGCTTTCATTCTGGAGCTTCCTGTAACGAATTCAGGACCGACTACCACATCAATAGGGAATTGAGCCGTTAAAGACAAAGGGCTTTCCGCATTACAGCTGATAGAACCGGTAATGATATTATTCTGATTGCAGGTTTCTAAACCTCCGATAACATACGGAGTTGTGCCTGAAGCAGCGATGCCTATTACAACATCGTTTGCACCAATATTATTTGCCTGTAAATCAATCCACGCTTGTGTTGCATTATCTTCAGCGTTTTCTACCGCACGACGGATGGCCGTGTCGCCACCTGCAATGATTCCGTTTACTAAATCGAACGGGACTCCAAAAGTCGGAGGGCATTCAGAGGCATCAACAACGCCCAGACGCCCTGATGTTCCGGCACCGATATAAAATAATCTTCCGCCTAATCTTAATTTGGCTGTAACCTGTGCAACAAGAGCTTCAATTTGTGGTAAAGCTTTTTCTACTGCATGTGGAACGGTTTTATCTTCGTTATTGATATTGGTAAGCAGTTCGTGAACCGACATTTTTTCTAAATGTTCGTATTTTGATGTTTGTTCGGTAGTTTTAGTAAAAGTCATTGTGTTTTTTGGGTTCTAAGTTGCAAGGTCTCAAAGTTACAAAGTTACAAAGTTTTAATGCTTATAACAACGAAATATGTTTGTGCCGGAGTGTTTTTTGCGTGAGGGACAGGAGCTGACTACCAAAGTAGTGCGGATAGCCCGACCGCATTTACCAAAGGTGCAACTTGAGCGATTGCTAAATAAGCGCCTTTGGTAAATGTGGGCACGCCCTGATTATAAGAAAAAGGCGAGCACAATTCCAACTACAATCATTGATACTTTGGCAATGTTGAACTTATGTCCTTCGCTGCTTTCAAAAATTATGGTAGAGGAAATGTGGAATAAGATTCCGATTACGATGGCGGTAATTTCGGTGTAATATCCGTTTAAAACAGGCAGATAATCTGATGCGATTGTGCCCAGTGGTGTCATAACGGCAAAGGTAAGCATGAAAGCAAAAATGGCTTTTTTATTTAAATTGGCATTGATGAAGAATGTTGTTAATATAATGGCTATCGGTAAATGATGTATGGCAATTCCGATGGCTAAATCGTGATGATGCCCCACGGGGAAACCTTCCAGAAAAGCGTGTATGCATAAACTGATAAACAACAGCCAGGGAATTTGAGACATTTGGGCATGTCCGTGTACGTGACCGTGTTCTGCTCCTTTGGAGAAAAATTCGAGGATAATCTGGAATAAAATCCCGATCATTATAAAGAGTCCAATATTATGATTGTGGGATTCGTAAACTTCCGGCAATAAATGCATTACCGTTAAGGATAATAAAAAGGAACCACTAAAAGCCAGTAAAAGTTTTAGATTGGATTTGTTTTGTGGCTTTAGAAATAAAGCCATAACGTATCCTAAAAGTACAGAGAATAAGGGTAATAAATAATTCATCTTTTCAGTTTAATCGTTTAACTGTTTTTTTTGTTTAATCGTTTTTAAGGGACTTTTAAAGTTGTCTCCAAATATCGATTAACCGACTTAACGAATAACCGATTAAACAATCGACAATTTACTTAAAAATCATGATTAGTCGTTCGCTTTCTGTTTTGTGGAATTTTTTCAGTTTGTAATCCCCAAAAATATCTAACAGAAAAATACCGGCTTCGGCCATTAGTTCTTCGAAATCTTTTAGCGATAAGGCTTTTACTTTTTCCGTAAAATGAAATTGTCGTCCCTGGTGTTCAAAATCTATTTCCTTAAAAATATGCCCGTCCTGCACATATCTTTTGATTTTAAAATCGATGTCATCAACGGTCTTTACTTCTTCGGGAACCAAAGTTTCGATTACCTGATTGATGTTCATAAAGTCAATTACCGCGAAACCATACTCGGATAAGCTTTCTTTTATGGCTTTCAGGGTGGTAAGATTGTCTTCATCACTTTCGAAATAACCAAAACTGGTAAATAAATTGAATATGGCATCAAACTTTTCTTCAAAAGGTTCACGCATATCGTGTACTTTGAAATGAAGTGTTTCGTTGCTGTTTTTACTTGCTTCAGCAATACTGTTCTCCGAAAGATCAGCACCTAAGACATTAAAGCCTAATTGGTTTAAGTAAATAGAATGACGTCCTTTTCCGCAGGCAAGATCAAGCACATTTGCTTTTTCAGGCAGGTTGAGATAATGTGTCAGGTTATCCATAAAAATCTGGGCTTCCCTGTAGTTTCTGTCTTTATAAAGGATGTGATAATACGGAGTATCAAACCATGAGGTAAACCAATTTTCGGTGTTACGTTCCTGATTCGGTGTTGATGAGTTCGATGCGTCAGACATTTATTCTATTTCAATTAATTCAAAGTCCCGCAAATTTAGTGTATTTTTGCCGAAAAATAACTATTTCGCAACGATACCTCATGAATCGTTTCGTTTAAGGGAAAGTTTTTAATGCAGATTTGATTTTGATTTGGAATCTGTTATAATTCAAATAAGAAAATGGAAGAAAATTTTAGAATGATAGCCAAATGTTTTTTTGGTTTTGAAGAAATATTAGAGAATGAATTGCGTGCGCTTGGTGCCCAGGATGTAGAAAAAGGAGTGCGAATGGTAAGTTTTAAAGGCGATAAGGGTTTTATGTATAAAGCCAATTTATCGTTGCGTACGGCGCTTAAAGTCCTGAAACCGATTTATTCTTTCAGAGCCAATAATGAGCAGGCACTATACAAAGGGATTTCTGGGGTAAACTGGTCTAAGTTGTTGAACGCCAATCAGACTTTTGTTATTGATGCTACCGTGCATTCGACTTATTTTAACCATTCTGAGTTTGTTTCACAAAAATGTAAAGATGCTATTGTCGATCAGTTCAGAGAAAGAACAGGGCAACGTCCGAGTATTGATAAGACTTTTCCAGATTTAAGGATTAATATTCATATTGATAAGGATCAGGTTTCGGTGGCTTTGGATACTTCCGGAAATTCACTGCATCAGCGTGGGTACAGAACAGCTACGAATATTGCTCCGATCAACGAAGTTCTGGCAGCAGGGATCTTATTATTATCAGGATGGGAAGGGCAGAGCCATTTTCTGGACCCGATGTGCGGATCAGGGACTTTTTTGGCAGAAGCAGCTATGATTGCCTGTAATATTCCGGCAAACATCAACCGTAAGGAATTTGCTTTTGAGAAATGGAAAGACTGGGATAACGATTTATTTGATGAAATCGTAAACAGCCTGATGAAAAAAACAAAAGAATTTCATTATACCATAAAAGGTTTTGATAAAGCACCAAGTGCTGTAAACAAAGCCAAGGATAATATCAAGAATGCTAATTTGGAGGATTATGTTACCATTTCTGAAGATAACTTCTTTGATAGCGAAAAAGCTGTGGAAGGAAAGTTACACATGGTTTTCAACCCGCCTTATGACGAACGTCTGGATATTCATATGGAAGAATTCTACAAAAATATTGGTGATACTCTAAAGAAAAGCTACCCGGGAACTAACGCCTGGTTTATTACGGCAAATCTTGAGGCTCTAAAGTTCGTAGGTTTGAAACCTTCCAGAAAAATTAAGCTTTTCAACGCAAGTTTAGAAGCGCGTCTGGTTAAATACGAAATGTACGAGGGAAGTAAGAGAACGAAGTTTCAGGTTAATGAGTAAGGTTCTGAGAGACTAAGTTTCTAAGTGATTAAGAATAAAAATAATTTAAGGTTTAAAGTACTAAGTTAAAATCTCAGCCACTTAGTATCTCAGAACCTTAGCAACTTTAAAAAAAATGACTAAACTACAAGTAAGAGGTTTTTTATATCAATTGGGATGTTTTGCTATTTTATTTATAGCAGGAAGATATTTGGTGGCAACTTATACAGGATTAACGGGAATTTGGATTCCGATGACTTCTTTTATCGCTGCGACTTTGATTTCGCCTAAATTTCAGGCCGTAAAAACCAAAGACGGCGAGAAGCTTTTTATGAAATGGATTTTTATAAAAGGAATCAGGGAGATAGGGTAATAGAAAAAAGGTACTGAGTTTCTAAGGTTCTGAGGAACTAAGAAATAAAAAACAAGCCACTAATTCTTTTGAATTAGTGGCTTGTTTTTTTTAACGTTATCTTAGAAACTTAGCTTCTCAGAACCTTAGTAACTTTAAGGAAAAATTATTTTTTCTTAGGAGTTACATTTTTAAGTTCCGGAATAATTACTTTTCTCTTGTAAAGCGGGATGAAGTAAGAAACGGTGTAATTAAAACCTACTCCAAAATTTCCATCGTATGTCCTGTTGAAACCGGGGATATAAAGATTTTCGAAATTGCCTGGTTCTTTGTTGCTTACTAAAAGCTTTAACTGGACTCCGAAACCTACGAATACATTATTAAAAACTTTTGCTTTAAGTCCCATGGCAACTTCAAGCCAGGCCGCTGTAAGACCATTGTATTTTTCTCCGGAAACAATTGGCGTCTGTTGTCCCCAATACGGATTTGCATTATAGATTTTGTAGGTATTCAATTGCTGGCTGAAAGTACTGAATCCTCCACGCAATCCTATAGTGATAAGATTTTCCATGTCAAGCCAGTTTTGATACGTATTGTAATCAAAACCCGCTTTTATATAGGTTCCGGTTGCTGTTGAATTTAATCTGTCGTCGTCTGTAGTTTTATCTTCAAAACCAAGTTCTGCAGCTAAATAATACTTTTTCGTCAGACGAAAATCTCCTACGAATTCCACTCCTTTATAATCTTTGTCGTAAAAACCGCGTGTTAGTTTGTACAAATCAACTCCAACGCGAAGACCATATCTGTTGGTTTTAGGAAGAATAGTGTCTGTTGTAGTTTCCTGAACAGTTGTTTTTTTGATTTCTGATTTTGGTTTTTCCTGAACGGTTTCTTTTGCTTTGGCAGTTTCCTGAGCGTGAACCAAAAACATTGAAAACAATAGAGGAATACTAAAAAAATACTTTAATATGTGTTTCATTTTCGTATTCAATGTTAGGGTTTATTATAAAAATGTCCTGCATCCACAATCCGTCTCCGGTAGGATCTGTTCTTTGAAAAGCACTTAAATTAAAGACGGTTTTAAAGCCGCAAGCTCTGGAAACATAAGAATTTTGACGGGAATAAGAAAAATTTATTTCATCAGAATTTACCAGTAATGCATTTTCATTTCCAGAATTCAGAATAAATTTATAAGTTGTTATATCTGTATCAGTTCTCAAAGGAATTGAAATAGAATCGGCACTGGTTAAATACCTTGCCTCATCAGTGACATCAGTGATACTTTTATTAAAAACAATACCCTGATCCTGATCTTTGCCAATTACCTTAAGATTGGTTACGTTTTTTCGTAATGTTGAATTGTTTATATCGTAAAAAGTAATTACTAATCGTGGCGTTGTCGGTGTATCTGGGTCACAAATATCATCTTTCTCGCAACTGGATAAGCCAAAAGCAAAAATCAATAAAAAAGAAATTATTTTTTTCATGTATATTTTTGTTATCGAAGTTCTAAAAGTACAACATTTTCAACGTGATGTGTCTGCGGAAACATATCTACCGGACGAACGCGTGTAACTTTGTATTTTTCATCCATCAAGGCCAAATCACGTGCCTGTGTAGCCGAATTACAACTTACATAAACTATTTTTTCAGGAGCAATTTTTAGAATCTGATCGATAACGGCAGCATGCATACCATCTCTTGGCGGATCTGTGATAATTACGTCCGGTTTACCGTGTTGTGCGATGAAACTTTCATTAAATACGACTTTCATGTCTCCAACAAAAAACTCACAATTCGTAATATTATTGCGTTCTGCGTTGGCTTTAGCATCTAAAATTGCTTCAGGAACACTTTCTACACCAATTACTTTTTTTGCTTTTTTAGAAACGAACTGGGCAATAGTTCCAGTTCCTGTATATAGGTCATAAACCGTTTCGTCACCGGTAAGACCTGCGAAGTCACGTGTTATTTTATACAGTTCATATGCCTGATCAGAATTGGTTTGGTAAAATGATTTCGCATTAATGCTGAATTTTAAACCTTCCATTTCTTCAAGGATGTAATTTCTACCTTTATATAGTTTAATATCCTGATCGTAAATAGTATCGTTTTGCTTCGCATTTACGACATATTGCAAAGAAGTTATCTGTGGAAATTTCTCGTATAAATGATCTAAGACCAATTCACGGTTTACTTTGTCATTTTCGAAAAACTGAATCAAAACCATGATTTCTCCTGTAGAAGCGGTACGGATCATTAAAGTTCTTAATAATCCCGAATGTTCTCTCGGATTGAAGAATGCTAAATTATGTTCGTTTGCAAAATCCCTGATTTCGTTTCTGATCGCATTGGAAGGATCTTCCTGTAAATGACATTTACTGATGTCAAGAATTTTATCCCACATTTTCGGAATATGAAAACCTAAGGCATTTCTGTTTCCTAAATCTTCAGTACTGTCGATTTCTTTTTCAGTTAACCAACGACTGTTGGAAAACGAAAATTCCATTTTATTTCTATAGAAAAACTGCTTGTCTGAACCCAAAATAGTTTCGAATTCAGGAAGTTCCACTTTTCCAATACGCTGTAAATGATTTTTTACTTCGTTTTGCTTGTAATACAACTGTTGGCTGTATTTCATGTTTTGCCATTTACATCCTCCACAAACTCCAAAATGATCGCAGATAGGTTCGATGCGATGTTCTGAAAATTCATGAAATTTTATGGCTTTGCCTTCATAATAGGCTTTTCTTTTCTTAAAAGTTTGCACGTCAACAACATCGCCAGGTACGACATTCGGAATAAAGATAACTTTTCCGTCAGGAGCCTTTGCTACTGATACTCCTTTTGCTCCGGCATCCAGAACTTGAATTTGATGAAAGACAACTTTGTCTGTAATTTTTCTTCCCATAGCGCAAAAATAAGGGTTTGTAAACTTTTATAAATTTAATTTTTAAAATATTTTACCATTTTTTTTAATTTGCTAGTTTAATTGACTTTAAAAAGTAACTTTGTTTTAGCAATAATCCCAAATGCTACATTTTTAACCTATCGTTTTGTTATTTTTTTATGAAGTTGTATCACAATCTTTCACGAATTGGCTTTTTAAAAAAAAGTTATGCATTCAAATTTTTGTTTGTAGCTTTTATAGGTATTCATATCCCGCTAATCGGAATTTTGTTTTTTGTTCTTTATTTTGACACTGATATTTCCCCCGCTTCTGTTTTGATTTTTTCTTTGATAATGACATTATTGGCTACTTTAGTTACATTATTGGTTTTAAAGCAGTTGATAAAACCAATCGCGATTGCTTCAAAATCCCTGGATGATTACAGAAATAATAGAAGATTGTCGGTTTTGCCCACTGAATATACGGATGAAGCTGGTTTGTTAATGTGTAACATTCAGGAATCCATATTTGAGGCAGAAAGTTATATAAACGAAAAACAGGATTTAATTTATATGCTTTCGCACGATTTAAAGAACTTCGCAGGAAATCCTCAGGGTTTGGCGAATCTGATTATAAGCGAAAACCCATCTGATTCTGTTAAAAATCTGGCTTCGTTAATTTGTGAGTCCACCAATCTGCAATTTCGATACATTGAAAATTTTATAAAATTATTGAATGAGCAGGATAAGATTACAAAAATCAACCAGGAAGTACGGACTATTGTATTTCCTAATATTCTGCCTTTTATCAACGAGCAGGTTGAACAACGGCTGATCGATAAGAATATAAAGCTGTCTTTGAGCCTGGAATTAACAGAAGTCAAACTAAGAATTGATGAAGGTTTATTGGTTCAGGTTTTAGTGAACCTGATTAGTAATGCGATTAAATTTTCTTATTTTGACAGTGAAGTCAAAGTAAGGATTTACCTGGAAAATGAAAAACTAATTATTACTGTTGCTGACAAAGGAATTGGTTTCGACAGAGACCAGATCGAGGAATTATTTAAGAAATTCACGACGATGAGCCGTTTGGGTACTGCAAAGGAAGCTTCGACAGGAATTGGTTTGTATCTGTGTAAAAAAATCATAGAAAGAAACAGAGGTGAACTAAGTGCTGCCAGTGAAGGGAAAAATAAAGGAGCTGAATTTAAAATAATTTTTGAGACTTAATCAGGACCTTTTCTTGATAATTTCATAATTGACAATCGTGAAGAAATAGAAGCAGGAATCGGCTGTTATTTTACCAAGAATAATTCCGAAGAAATAATTACCACACAAAATAGGCATCCAGTACATGCAAAACGGGCGAACTACTAAAAAGTCCAAAAAGGCTGGATAACCAAATTCCAATACCAGATTTTTTACAAATGAAAGAATTTCTTTAGAGCTTGTTGTTTTGTTTTGAATTTTATTCTGTAATGCAATTTTTCTATAGGAAGAAATCAGGATTACGCCGTAAAAAGCCAGGTATTCCGCAAAAGTAATCAGATATGCTGTTGTTAATCCGCTGTAAACGCTACTCAAAAGTGAAGTCAGAAGTGCAGCTGATGTACTTGCGAGTTCAGCGTATTTATATCTGTTAAACCATTCCTTGAAATTTGATTTTGTAAGCATTTCTTTTTTAAAATAACGAAGTTTCCGAGACGCTAAGGTACTACGTTTATCAGAAAACAATTGCCTTTTAAGCCCGGAAACTTGATATTTTAAATCCTTTCAACTTAGAAAACTACCATAGCTGATGCACAGATGGTTTTATATAAGTTTCGTAAATCTTGTTCATAGCCGAAATTTTCTCAGGAGTCAGTTTAGGTAAATCATAAACAGATAAATTAGATAAAACATGGCTTGTTTTTGAAGCACCGGGAATAATACAACTAATATCTTCAAAACTCAAAATCCACTGTAGGGCATACGGAGCAAGGTTTGACGCTTCCGGAAACAAGGATTTTAATTCCTGAACGGCCGTAAGTCCCAATTCGTAATCAATTCCTGAAAACGTTTCGCCTTTATCGAAAGCATCTCCGTTGCGATTGAAATTCCGGTGATCCTGAGGGTCGAAAGTAGTTTTTGTGTCAAATAAGCCTGTTAGAAGTCCGCTTGCCAATGGAACTCTCGCAATTATTCCGATATTTTTCTTTCTGGCTTCAGAGAAAAACAATTCTGAAGGGCGCTGACGAAACAGATTGAAAATAATCTGAACCGTTGTTACATTCGAATATTCTATAGCTTTTAAGGCTTCTTCGACTTTTTCTACGCTAACACCTAAATTTAAGATTTTCCCCTGATCTTTTAGACGGTCAAACATTTCGAAAATTTCAGGTCTGTAAAAAACTTCGGCAGGAGGACAGTGCAGCTGAATCAGATCGATTGTTTCCAGTCCCATTCTTTTTAAACTGTCTTCGACAAATTGCTGAAGCACTTTAGGCTGGTATCCTTCATTTACATGTGGATTGATATGACGACCACATTTTGTAGCGACATAAATGCGTTCAGACCGGGAACGAATTACTCTTCCCACGGCAGTTTCGCTTAGTCCGTTTTCGTAAACATCGGCCGTGTCAATAAAATTAACGCCATTATCAATTGCGGTATTCAGAAGTTCATCTGCTGTTTTATTATCAAATGCAGATCCCCATTTTCCTCCAACCTGCCAGGTGCCAAGTGAGATTTCTGAGATATTAAAGTTAGTTTTGCCTAGTTTACGGTAGTTCATTTTTTAAAGTTACAAAGGTTCAGAGGTGCAAAGGGGCAAAGATTTTAGAAGTAAAGTTTGTAAACTTTGTACCTCTGAATCTTTGCTGCTTTGTACCTTATTTTTTTTTAATCAAATAAATCAGAAGAAAGATAACGGTCGCCACGGTCGCAGATGATTGCCACGATAACGCCGGAGTCCAGTTGTTCTGCAATTTTTAGGGCTACAGCAACAGAACCTCCGCTGCTCATTCCGGCAAAAACACCTTCTTCAAGAGCTAAGCGTTTGGTCATTTTGCGGGCTTCTTCTTCGCTGACGTCAATTACAGTATCTACTTTTGAAGCATCGAAAATTTTAGGTAAATATTCCGTTGGCCATTTACGGATTCCGGGAATCTGAGATCCGTCGCTTGGCTGTGCACCAACAATCTGAATGCTTGGATTTTTTTCTTTCAAATAAGTCGAAGTTCCGATAATCGTTCCTGTTGTTCCCATTGCCGAAACAAAATGGGTTACCGTTCCTTCAGTATCATTCCATATTTCAGGTCCGGTCGTTTTGTAATGTGCTTTCCAGTTGTCATCGTTAGCAAACTGATTTAGCATGATATATCCGCCTTCCGCGACTTTTTTGTCTGCATAGTCCCGCGAACCGATAATTCCTTCGCTGGCAGGCGTTAAAATCACTGTGGCGCCATAAGCACGCATCGTCTGAGTTCGTTCTTTTGTAGAATCTTCCGGTAAAATCAATTCGATCTCTATCTGAAACAATTGCGCAATCATCGCCAGGGCAATTCCGGTATTCCCGCTTGTGGCTTCAATCAGTTTATCTCCTTTTTTGATATCTCCTCTTTCCAGAGCCGATGCAATCATATTGTAAGCCGCTCTGTCTTTTACACTTCCTCCGGGATTATTTCCTTCGAGTTTCAGTAAAAGTTTTACGTTTTTATTTTTTACCAAATTGACTGTTTCCATCAATGGCGTATTCCCAATTAGGTTTAGCAGTTTCTGTGGACCCATATTATTTTTTTTCTTTTATTTTGACTTCTGTGGTAGTTGTGTTTAGTACGATTGAGTCTTCCGGAATCGATTTTGTGATCCAGGCATTTCCGCCTACAATACTGTTTTTGCCGATAACGGTTTCTCCTCCCAAAATTGTAGCATTCGCATAAATGCAGACATTTTTTTCAACGGTAGGATGTCTTTTTGCATTTTTCATTTCTTTACTCACGCTCAGTGCACCCAAAGTAACGCCCTGATAAATTTTCACTTGTTTTTCGATTACAGTTGTTTCACCAATCACAATTCCTGTCGCGTGATCAATAAAAAATGGGGAAGCTATTTTAGCACCTGCGTGAATGTCAGTTCCTGTAATCCGGTGGGCATATTCGCTCATCAGTCTCGAAAAAAGCAATAAATCCAGCAAATACAATTCGTGACTTAACCTGTAGATGGCGATGGCATAAAAACCCGGATATCCCAAATAGACTTCATTGATACTGTTTGAGGCAGGATCATTTTCTAAAATATATTCAGCATCCTGATTTAGTTTTTCCAAAACCCCGGGCAGTTTTTCAAGGAAACGATCCCAGATAGATTCGCATAAATTTTCAGGTTTATTGCACGCCAGAACTGCAATCTCTTTAAAGCGTATTTCGAGTTCATCGATACTTTCATCTAAAGCCGCATTCGAATCAAAAAGGGTATAAAAAAGCTTTTCGGTAAAATCTTCTGTTTTGGTTTTGATTCCGTAATTTATGTTTGAATGGCTTTTTAAAGCTTTTATATTTTGTATGATAAGATCTTTTGACACAATTATAAAATTGAATGAATGTTTTTAAGCGTTAAAAGTAAGGTGTTTTTTGTAAATAAAGGCACGATTTGCTTAAAGAAATTTTGTTTTGAGAATTGTATTTGTGATAAATAAAAGAATTGTAAACAGAAATAATTTATGTGATTCATAATAAGTTAAATGCTTAAATTAGCCGGTAAAATATATTCGAAATGAAAAATAATCCGACTTTTACAAGTGCTATTTCTAACCTGTCTTTTCCTGCAAAAGAAAAAATTTCAGGAAAATCTATCCATAATCCTATTTTAGGACTTATTATTGAAGATCATCCTTCTTTTTGCGATAGCGATTTTATTGCTGTAAAAGAGTTAAATACCTACCGCCAGAAATACATTTCAAATTATTTATCTACCGAAATTGGGGCACTTTCTGATCTTGAAAAAAGCGTTATAGAATCTTTGAAGGAAGATAAATCAATCGTTAGTATTGTAGAAGATGAAGAAGAAACCAGAAGTTTTGGTCAAAAAATAGCGGATAAAGTGGCTAATTTTGGTGGAAGCTGGACTTTTATCATTTCATTTTTGCTTTTTATTGTGATTTGGATTGCTTCGAATGTTGTGATATTGATAAATAAGGGATTTGATCCCTATCCGTTTATTCTGCTGAATTTAATCTTATCCTGTATCGCCGCTTTACAGGCTCCGGTAATTATGATGAGTCAGAATCGTCAGGAGGAAAAAGACCGCAACCGTGCTAAAAAAGACTATATGATCAACTTAAAATCGGAATTGGAAATCAGAATGATTCACGATAAAATTGATCATCTGATTATGCACCAGCAACAGGAATTAATCGAAATCCAGAAAGTGCAGATTGAAATGATGGATGATATCCTGAATCAGATTAAAAAATAATTTCATTCAAAAAAGTAAAACTAAAAGTGTTTGTACCAATATCCGGCAATCATAAAAATGACATTTATAATTCCCGAAATCCAAAGTAATCTGGTGTGATTTTTTGATTTGTCTAAAAAGTATAAAGCGACAAAGCCAAGAAAAATAAGCGTAGAGTAGAGGGCCGGATACATTTGGAAAGCAGCTGAAAACTGACCCTGAAAAAGTAAGAATAGCGCACGCTGGAAACCACATCCCAAACACTCGATTCCAAACAGTGTTTTGAATAAACAGGGCAGCATAAATTTTTCTAAATCCACGGGTTATAATTTTTACAATTTTACGAAAAAAACACGACAACATTTCAGGAAGGTGAGAAGTACTATTTTAAAGTTTCTTACTTTTGAATTCTTAGACTGAAAAATATGAAAGCTTTTAAGATTTTAATAATGATACTAGCCATTTCTGTTGCATTATATCAACAGGTATCGGCCGAAAAAAATATCTATATCATGGTAATTGCAATTGCAGTTTTCATGTATGGGATGATGCAGCTGAGTGCAAAAACACCGAGTAAGAATCAAGATAAAGAAGAAGAGGATGTTAACTAAAGGTGATAAGGTTTCTGTTTTGGATGAAGCCATTAATGGGATAGTGATTTCCGTTAAAAACAAAGAGATTTTGATTGAAACTGAGGACGGATTTATGATGACATTTTTTGTCAATGAATTAATTAAGATTCAGGATTCCAGTAATTTAATGAACTCCATTAAAAGAATTGATTTAGAACAAATTTCAAAAGAAAAAACGGAGCCAAAACCACGGAGTTTTGTAAAGGAACGTAAAGATAAACGCGAAATTTCGGCTCCTGAATTTGATTTGCATATTGAAAAGCTGGTTCCAAACAAACGCGGAATGTCAAACTACGATATCCTGACTTTGCAGACCGAAACGGCAAAAAGACATATTGAATTTGCAATCAGAAACCGTATTCCAAAAATTGTTTTTATACATGGTGTCGGTGAAGGAATTCTAAAAGCCGAACTTGACTTTTTGCTGGGCCGTTACGACGGAATTGATTTTCAGGATGGCAATTATCAGAAATATGGCTTAGGAGCAACTGAAGTTTATTTCAGGCAAAATAATAAATAAAGCATTTTCGGAATCAGAAACAGGTTAGGTTTAAGCATAAAAAAGCGTCCGTTTTCAAAACTAATTTTAATCGTAAATTAGAATGAAAACGGACGTTTTTTTGTAGGAAAAAAAGCTTTTACGAATTTTTATAAAAGCTTTAGTTAAAGTTCTTTAATTTGTTTTTGCTGTATAAAAAACACCTAATAAATAACTGGTGCCCAGATTAACTTTATTCGTCGTTTTTTGCAGAGTGGTATTTCTAAGTCTAATGGTGTGTTTAAATGTATTTGCTTCAGTTGTTGTGGTTACTTCAATAATTCCACTGGTATTAGCCACACCTGCAACTCCTGCCCATGTTTCTTTTAGCACCGCTGTAGCCGGTGGCGTTGTTGTACAGAAATAATTATCATTAAGAGCACTGCCGGTATAAACCTTAAACAGAAGTTTGTTGACATCTGTACCAATTAATCCTGTTCTTGGTGCATTTGCAGCTGTTACAACATTTTGAATTAAAGTTGGGTCAATGTTATCAATTGTCATAGACGAATTATCATTGTACGTATAAAGTTGTCCAGCCGTGCCACATTGCTTAATATCTTTGGTAAAAGTTGTGTTTAATTGGTCGGTAGATGACAGCGTTGTTACAAAATCACCAAAAATAACCTGTGGTTGCGTAACATCTAAACTGGCTAAAGAATAGGTGAGATTTTTAATGATGATATTGTGTGTATAACCGGTAATTGTGATTGCTCCGGTAGTTTCGTTTAATTTGGTTTGTGCAGTAGTGGTAATTTCAATAATTCCTGACTTTGCATACCATTCATTTATGATATTGGGAGTTGTTGGAGGGATAAGACTGCAAATATTGCTTTTATCCACAGTTCCGTTATAACTTCTGTAAACAAGTCTGAAAGTAGTATTGTCAATACTGAATTCATTAGGATCGCCTACCGGGGTTGGCTCGTTTTTAAATGTACCAGTTCCCAGCTGTAATGATAATGATTCCTGGCTTTTAAGTTTAAAAATCAATTCATTAGTAGTAGTGTTACAGCTTTGAGATGCAACATCACTAAAGTTTACTGTCTCAACAGTTATATCACCATCATCACAGCCATTTAATAAAAGTGCGAATAACAGAAGGCATGCATATTTTTTCATCATGATTTTATTTGGGTCAAAAATAGTGAAAAATTTCGCAATTGATATTTAAGAATTCACAATTGATATTTCATAACTTTGCCGTAATGAAAAAAGTATATCTCGATAACGCCTCTACAACTGCCATGCGACCTGAAGTTATTCAGGAAATAACAAAAGTTATGACAGAAGATTTTGGTAATCCATCTTCAACCCACAGTTTTGGCCGAAATGGAAAGACTATTTTGGAACTTTCCAGAAAAAGCATTGCGAAACATTTAAACGCTACGGCACAGGAAATTATTTTTACTTCCGGTGGTACAGAAGCAGATAACTGGATTCTTCGTTCGGCCGTAGAAGATCTTAAAGTAGAACGCATTATTACTTCTAAAACAGAGCATCATGCCGTTTTATATAGCGTTCTGGCCTTACAGTCAGATTATAATATTCAGGTTGATTATGTGAATGTAAATCCTGATGGAACAATCGATTTGACACACTTATCGAATTTACTGGCTCAGGAGAAAAAAACGATTGTTAGTTTGATGCATGTAAATAACGAAACCGGAACTGTCCTGGATCTGGATAGGACAGCTGTTATCTGCAGGCAATATAGTGCCTTGTTTCACTCCGATACGGTACAGTCTGTTGGAAAAACAGAAATTGACCTGCAAAAGACTTCTGTTGACTTTATTGTCGCCAGTGCGCATAAGTTTCACGGGCCAAAAGGTGTTGGTTTTGCTTTTATTCGAAAAAACACCGGTTTACAGCCTTTGATTTTTGGCGGAGAACAGGAAAAAGGACTTCGTGCAGGAACTGAAGCTGTACATCAGATCGCCGGAATGGCAAAAGCTTTATCGCTTTCCTATGAAAATCTGGATGAGGAAAGAAAATACATTTCGGATTTAAAAATGTACCTTATCGATCAATTTGAAATTCATTTTCCGGGTTTTAGGATCAACGGTAAAAAAGAAGATTTTTATAATATTATTAATGTTATTCTTCCGTTTTCTTCAGATAAAACTTCAATGCTTTTGTTTAGTCTGGATATGAAAGGAATAGCGGTTTCCAGAGGGAGCGCCTGTCAGTCCGGAAGTATAAAACCTTCACATGTTTTAAAGGAAATGCTTTCCGAGGAAGATTTAAAGTTACCCAATCTCCGAATTTCATTTAGCCATTACAACACCAAAGAAGATATTGACTGGCTGATTGAGAGTTTGAAAAAGGTTTAAAATAGGTTCAGAGGTTCAGAGTGGCAAAGGTTCAGAGTTAATCAATAATTATTTACGAATGACTTTTACCTGAGAATCGTTCGTCAATTTGATGATAGTTGATGGTTTTCCTGCAACTTTGTCCTGATTTAATTTCACTACATAATCAACACCTTTTATAATTTCCGGATTGATATCCTTGAAGGCGATAGGAGTAGGCTGCCCGGAAATATTGGCCGAAGTCGAAACCAACGGTTTTTTCATTCGCTCCAGTAATTTGAAACAAAATGGTTCTTTTACCAAACGTATTCCAAGCGAATTATCAGCTGCGATGATATTTGGGGCAACATTTCTCGGCTCGTCTAAAATTAAGGTAGTTGGCTTTTCAGATAAATCCAAAAGCTGCCAGGCCACTTCAGGAATGTTTTTAAAAACGTTATACATCATTTTTTCACCATTCATCAGAACAATCATGCTTTGTGTTTCTGCACGTTGTTTGAGTTTGTATATTTTGGCAACTGCTTCCGGGTTTGTAGCGTCACAGCCAATTCCCCAGACTGTATCTGTGGGGTAAAGAATGATTCCGCCTTCTTTAATGACTTCGTAAGCGTTGCTTATTTCCTGATTTATATCCTGACTCATAATAGTAGAATTTTATTTTTATAACAACTTAATAAGGTTGTATTTTTAAGTGGTTAGTTTATTTATAATAGCAGTAATTTTCTCCAGATCAGCTGTAGCAAGTCCAACATATAACGGGAGGCATACAACTCTTGAAGCGATAGATTCTGATACTGGCATTGCAGCACCATTAGTATAAGAAATGGTGTTTAAGGAAGGATAAAAATAACGTCTTGGAATTATATTTTCTTTTGAAAGTGCTTCCTGAACTTCCAGTAAAATGGTTTCAGATTCAAAAACCACGGGATAATAACTATAGTTCCAATCCGTATTTTCTCTGATTTTTATGCTTTTAAGGTTTTCAAAATTCAAATTTTTATTGTAAAAATCAGTAACCTTTTTTCTTTCTGAAATAATATGCTCCATATAAGGAAAAAGGGCCAGTCCCATAGCCGATTGCAACTCAGAAATTTTAGCATTGATTCCAAGTCCGTGAAATGCCAAAGGGCCATTATGTCCAAAATTATGACTGTAAAACAACTGATGCTGTATTTTATCATCATTACAGAACATGGCACCGCCTTCTCCGGTATGAAATAATTTTGTTGCGTGAAAGCTGCAGGTACTTACATCCCCAAATTTAAATATTGATTCTTTATTATAAGTAACACCAAAACAGTGTGCAGCATCATAAATCACTTTCAGATTGTGCTTTTTTGCGATAGCTTCTATAGCTTCAATATGACACGGATTCCCAAAAACGTGAGTAGCCAGAATCGCAGTTGTTTTTGAAGTTATGGCAGCTTCAATTTTGGTTTCATCAATAGTCAGGTATTCCGGATTGATATCAACAAAAACGGGTGTACAGTTTTCCCATACAATAGCAGCCGAAGTCGCCACATAAGAAAAAGGAGTTGTAATTATTTCTCCTCCTTTACCAAATAGTTTTAATGCAATTTGTAAAGGCATTGTGCCGTTGTTAGTAATTGTAATATGAGGAACGTTCAGATAGTTTTTAAGTTTATCTTCCAATTCTATTGTTAGTTCACCGCGATTTGTGAGCCAAACTTTATCCCACGCCCGTTTTACATAAGAATTGTATTCTTCTTGTGGAGGCAGAAAAGTTTTGGTTACTGGAATCATTTAATTATGTATTTAGTAAGTTTAATTCACCTTTAAGGGTAAACTATTGTTATATTTGCGGGGTAAAAATAACAAAAGAATGCTGATATATCAGCATAAGCGGGAATTATAAAAAACAGAACAATTTTTTGTTATCCCTCAGGCTTTGAAAAACAAGATTTTAGGATTAGCTTCCCTTTTGGATTTTTATAAAATTACGAGATACATTAAAAACAAAATAAATTTAGGAATACTATGGAAATCAACACTTTTTTGCAAAATTTTGCAGATCTTTTAGATGATACGGATGCAACATTAATTAAACAAGAAACTGTTTTCAGGGATTTGGAAGAATGGGATTCGCTGACAGCTTTGTCATTGATCGCTATGGCTGATGAAGAATATTCAGTAAAATTAACAGGAGATGATATTAAATCTTCGAATTCATTAAACGATATCTTCGAAATAATCAAAAATAAAGGGTAATTGAAATGGCTACTTTTTCAGTAAATAATATTGCAATTAAAGGTATATCGTGTTGTGTTCCAAAAAATACGGAACGCAATATTGATTTAGATATATTGACACAGGAAGAAATTCAGAGATTTATTGATGCAACCGGCGTTGAAGAAAGACGTATTGCAACAAAGGAAATCTGTACTTCTGACTTATGCACTGAAGCTGCTGAAAAATTAATCAAAGATCTGAACTGGCAAAAAGAGGAAATAGAAATCTTGGTTTTTGTTTCGCAGACTGCCGATTATATTTTGCCGGTTTCTGCCGCCATACTTCAGGACCGATTGGGATTATCTACAAATTGTATCGCTTTTGATGTTCCTTTGGGATGTTCAGGATATGTGTACGGAATGTCGATAATAGCGGCTATGATGAAAGCAGCCGGACTGAAAAAAGGATTGCTTCTGGCTGGGGATACAAGCAGTAAATTACTTTCTAAATCAGATAAAAGTACGGTTCCGCTTTTTGGAGACGGTGGCAGCGCAACAGCATTTGAATTGGATGAAAATGCAGCTGATTTATTTTTTGATTTAGGTACGGACGGTTCCGGTTACAAAACCATAATTGTAAATGACGGCGGATCCAGAAACAGAATCAATTCTGATTCACTGACCTATCATACGATTTCGCCCGGAATTGAAAGAAATGCCTGCCAATTGATTCTTGACGGAATGGATGTTTTTAGTTTTGGAATATCACAGGCTCCAAAAACAGTCAATAAACTGATTGAAAAGTTTGAGATTGATAAAGAAACAATTGACCACTTTGTATTTCATCAGGCCAATCTGATGATGAATAAAATGATCGTTAAAAAATTAAAATTGCCGGTTGATAAAGTTCCTTATTCCCTAAAAGAATTCGGAAATACATCTTCAACAACAATTCCATTGACTATCGTTACGGAATTAAAAGATAAGCTGAACAATGCTTCCGGGGATTTGATCCTTTGCGGATTTGGAGTTGGTTTGTCCTGGGGAACAGTAAAAATCAGATTGGAAAATGCTGTAATTTCAGATTTAACAGAACTATGATAAAAAATTTAAATTACATAGATGAAGCCGTTTTTCTAAAAGAAAAATCTTTGTTTTTTAATGAATCATGGATCTTGGCTGCACACAAAAATGAATTATTAAACAACAATGATTTTGTTACTTTAGAGTATTTTGGGAATAAGATATTTATTCAAAACTATAACGGGACCATAAAATCTTTTCAGAATGTTTGTTTACACCGGTTTAATACCATTCATGAAGAACCTTATGGAAACAGGGTTTCTTCCTGTTTGTACCATAACTGGACTTACGGAAAAAAAGGAAATGTAATTGGTTTAATGTGTCGAAATTCATTTGAGAAAGACAATATCAATGAATTAAGATTAAAAGAATATGAAGTTGATTATTGCGGTGATTTTGTTTTTATAAAATTAAACGATCAGCTCGATAAAAGTCTAAACGACTATTTAGGAAGTATATTTAATCCCTTAGAAGAAATAAGCAAACATTTTGGTGCCAAAACCATCGATTATACAATTGAACATAAAGTCAATTGGAAACTTTTGGTGGAGAATGTTTTGGAATGCTATCACTGTACTTCCGTTCACAAAAATTCATTTGCAAAAATGGGATTTGGATCTGTCGCCCCGGAAAAATTTGATTTCTTTGATGCGCACAGCTGGTGTGAATTTCCAAAAGGAGAAGGAGTGAAACAAAATAAAATCATAGAAAAATCATTAGCCGACAGAACTTTCAAAACACAGGGATATTTGCATTTTTACAGCTATCCAAATGCTTTTATAAGTTCGGTAGAAGGAAAAGGATTCTATTTTGGATTCATGTTTCCGGAGTCACCTTCAAAAACAAATTTAAGAGTCCGATATTTCGCTCCTAAATTTGAAAATGAATTAACTGAATCACAACAGAATATTATTGACTTTATCAATAACAGTTCAAACGAATCCCTGGATTTGGTTTTGAATGAAGACAAAAAAATAGTTGAAAATATTCAGACCAATCTGGTAAATTTCAAAGACAGTTCACCTCTGTTTGGTGATGAAGAGTTTAGGATTTTAAAATTCTATGACTATTTTAATAAAAAAGAATTAAACGATATATAATGAATCCATTTGATTTATCAGGAAAAAAAATATTAGTAACGGGAGCTTCTTCGGGCATTGGTTACGAAACTTGTCTGGCAATTACAAGACAGGGAGGAACATTTATAGCAGTAGCCAGACGCCGGGATTTTCTCGAAAAACTAATTGAAGAATGCGGAAGGGAAAATAGTTTTATTGCAGCCGATCTGTCTAAAATGGAAGATATCAAAGTGATCGTTGACACTATTGAAAATATTGATGGAATCGTGCATTCAGCAGGAATTGTATCCCTGGCACCGGTTAAGTTCTACACTGAGGAGTTAATGAATGAAATGAGATCCATAAATTTTGACTCGATCGTATATCTGGTCAATTTGATTTTCAAAAAGAAAAAAATAAACAAAGGAAGTTCAATTGTTTTGGTTTCATCAATTGCAGGTTTGTTCGGAATGAAAGGAAACGGAATTTATGCAGCCGGAAAAGGAGCATTAATTGCGATTTCTAAAGTCTGGGCGAGCGAGTTTGCCAACAGCAAAACACGTGTGAATTGTGTTTCGCCCGGAATGGTAAAAACCGAAATAACCTCAAGGTCTATCGAAGATTTATCTTTAGAAGTAATTCAGCAGGACGAAAAAAAATACCCTTTAGGATATGGTGACCCAATTCAGGTAGCCAATCCGGTTGTATTTTTGTTATCTGAGGCCAGCAGCTGGATTACGGGACAAAATATAGTTTTAGACGGAGGAAGAACTTCAACGATATAAATTTACAATGAAAGCGAATATAAAAGCCATTTCGTATTATTTACCTGAATCAGTTTTATCAAATGATCTGATAAATCAGGAGTTTCCGGAATGGGGTATTGAAAAAATCAGTTCAAAAACTGGAATCAATGCCCGGCATATAAGTGCTAAAGATGAATTTTCATCAGATATGGCTGTTAAGGCTGCCGAAAAATTATTCGCCGAACATAATATAGACAGATCAGAAATTGATTTTTTGTTGTTCTGTACGCAAAGCCCTGATTATTTTTTGCCAACGACTGCATGTATTATTCAGGAGAAACTAGGCCTGGAAACTACGATTGGCGCATTGGATTTCAATTTAGGATGTTCCGGTTTTGTTTATGGCTTAAGCCTGGCAAAAGGCCTTATTGCCGGAGAAATGGCTAAAAATGTGCTGCTGATCACTTCAGAAACTTATTCGAAATTCATTCATCATAAAGATAAAAGCAACAAAACCATTTTCGGAGATGCCGCCGCTGCGACATTAATTACCAGTGAAAAAGGATTTTGTTCTCTTGGTCACTTTGTTTTTGGAACGGACGGGAAAGGGGCTGAAAACCTGATTGTAAAACAAGGCGGAATGCGTTTTCCGGTTTCCGATAAGAATGAAGATATTGTTGATGAATTTGGGAATGTCAGAAATGATAAAAATCTGTTTATGAATGGCTCTGAAATCTTTAATTTCACGGGTGAATTTGTTCCAAAGCTTACGGAGGCAATTTTGGAAAAGTCAAATTTAGCCCAAGAAGATATTGATTTATTTGTTTTTCATCAGGCGAATAAATACATGCTGAATTATTTAAGGAAAAAAATAAAAATCCCGGAAGAGAAATTCTTTATCGCGATGGAAGATTGTGGTAATACAGTTTCCTCAACCATTCCGATTGCTTTATATGAAGCTCAAAA
>JBDTNT010000156.1:0-3735 GCA_039933615.1 Flavobacterium sp.
TCAGAACCTCAGAACCTCAGAACCTCAGAACCTTAAAAAAACAGGCTGTCAATTCATTTGACAGCCTCGTTTTTTATAAATCTTATTTGAAATCCGCTTCCGAAACTCCTTCGTTGATTTTGATATCCGACATTTTAATGTCTAATTCAAAGCCTGCATTCTGAATTATATTGAAAGGGACTTTTACTCCTTTCACCTCTTTATAGTCATTAAAATAAGTAGTCTGTGTAGTAGATTGTCCGCTTTGTTCTTTTACTTTAAGTTTGGCAACTTTTAAGCCTGATTTCACATCATAATAATAAACCGTTTTGCCATCCTTTATGGAATAAGCTTCATGGCCGTTTATTGATTCTACGGCATCAACTTTTAGGTCCGTTCTTTTGCTTAGACGTAATTCTTCAAAGGGAGTGGCGCTCGCTTTCATTTCAGCTAAATCATCACCTTCTAAGTTTTTACGTTGTCCTTGTTGTTCAACGTAAGCTCCTTTTTCATTTACAACCTGCTTCATCAGGGCCATGCTTCCCATGTTAAGGGACACCATCATTTTTCCGTTAGAATCTAGTTTCGAAATAAAACTCAAAGGAGTCGGGGCCTGCGGAATTGTAGTGGTACCAGTCATAGCAAGTGTTTTGGCGGCAGTAACGGATTTTTCTCCACCAATTGCTTTAATATAATTTTCAAAAACAGTTTTTGCAGTAATTCCAGCCGGAGCTTCTTTTTTGCTAACCGGTTTTTCAATCGGATTTCCGTATTTGTCAAAATAGAAAATTGGAATCTGAAGCTTTTCTAAGCCTTCAATTACTTCCGAACCTTTTCCGGCAATAACAATACGCATATTGTCCAATAGGAAATATTTGTTGGCTACCCGGTAAATATCGTCAGCAGTTACATTATTTATAGTCTGGATGTATTTTTCATAGAAATCAGCTGGAAGATTTTCTGTTTCAATGTTTAAGGCATAGCGGGCAACAGTCTGTGGTTTTTCAACCTGCATTACAAATCTTCCGATGTAACCTGCTTTTACATTTTTTAAAACATCTTCAGCAACTTTTTCTGTTCTGATTTTTTTTATTTCTTTTACAAATTCAACTACGGCACTATCCGTAACAGCATTTCTTACTGCAGATGAAGCTTTGAATTTATTGGTGTATTTTCCAGATCCGATACTCGAACTTGCTCCGTAGGTCCAGGCATGTTGTTCGCGTAAATTCATGTTCAGATAACTGTTAAAATCACCTCCTAATATCTGATTGGCAATTACAGCAGCGAAAAAATCAGGATCGCTCATTTTTAAATTCACAGTATTAACCAGTGAAATTTCAGATTGAACTGCATTTGGAACATCGACAAAATCAATTTGAAGTTTTGCAACGTTTTCCGGATTTGGATAGGTGTTTTTTGGAGCAGCCTGTTTTTTCCATCCGCCAAAAAGTTTTTCAACAGCCGCTTTTGTTTCTTTAAATTTTACATCACCAATTATCACTAGATAAGCATTTTCAGGAACAAAGTAAGTGGCATAATTTGCCTGAACATCGGCAAGGGTCACATTTTTTAATGTTTCTTCGGAAATGTATTCTCCGGCAGGATGGTTTTTGCCAAAGGCTAAAACGTCTACAACTCGATTTGCAATTGCGGGAACGCTTTTTTCTTCTGTTTTAAGGCCTTCTGATAATTTTGCTTTTTCTTTGTCGAATTCTGTTTGTGTAAAATTAGGCTGTAAGGCACCTTCGGCTAAAAGTTCTAAAACACGTCCTGAATATTTCGACAATGAACTGGCATAACCACCACTTGAAGTGAAATTTATGCTTGCGCCATAAAAATCAATTTCCTCATTAAATGCTTGTTTGGCAGTTTTTTTTGTACCGTTTCCGATTAAACTGCTCGTTAGTTCGTCAACACCTTTTTTATTTCCTTCGGTAAAAGGAGCATTGTCAAGGGTAAGGTTAAAGCTTACTCTTGGTAATTTATGGTTTTCAACTACTAAAACTTTCATACCGTTAGCCAGAACAAAAGTTTGTGGTTTTTTTATATTGACTACAGGTGAGTTTCCTGGTTTTGGTTGTGGACGATCTTGTGCTTGCATAATTCCTGTCAGGAATAAAAGGATTAAAACTGTATGTATTTTTTTCATGATTCGATTTTCTTAGTTTTGAACTTTTGCAGAAGGAACATAATCTAAAATTAAACGCTGATTAGGGTTTAAATACTTTTTCGCAACTTCTCTGATTTCTTCTCTTGTAATAGAGTGATAGAGGTCGATTTCGGTATTAATAAGATTTACGTCTCCATAAAGTAAATAATAAGAGGCCAGGTTTTCGGCAATTCCTTCAACGCTTGCGTTGGCATTAACGAAGTTATTATCGAATTTGTTTTGTAATTTTTCATAATCTTTTTCAGAAATCAAATCGGTTTGGATCTTTACAATTTCCTCGTCCATTTCTTTCAGGATATCTGCTGTCGTGTGAGTTCCCATTGGTAAGCCATACAAAATATACATTCCGTAATCTTCCTGACTAAAGCCTACAGCGCCAATTTGAAGTGCCATTTTTTTATCGTCAACGATTTTTTTATATAATTTTGAACTTTTTCCATCACTCAGATAAGAAGAGATTAAATCTAAAACCCTTGCATCTCTTGTTTTCATTGACGGCGTTCTGTAAGCTGCAACAATCATTGGGATCTGGATGTTCGGATCTTCATAAGTTGCTTTGATGGTTTCGGTAATAGGTGCTTCTGTATAAGTTTGTTTTTTTACTTCTTCTCCTTTTGGAATTGAACCGAAATATTTCTGGATCCATTCTTTTGTTTTGCTTTTGTCAAAATCTCCGGCAACAACGAGAACGGCATTATTTGGAGTATAGAATTTTTTATTAAAGGCCTGAAATTCTTCAAGGGTTGCAGCATCTAAATCTTTCATAGAGCCGATTGTTGTCCAGCGATACGGATGATTTTTGAACATGTTTTTCTTAACTTCCGGTAGGATATTCCCATAAGGCTGATTGTCGTAACGCATTCTTTTTTCTTCTTTAACGACTTCATTTTGCGTGTCAACACCTATTTTATTTATTATAGGATGCATTAATCGTTCAGATTCCATCCATAAACCCAGTTCGAGACTGTTGGAAGGAAAGACTTCATAGTAATAAGTTCTGTCATCAGAAGTGTTGGCATTGTTAACTCCGCCATTTGCCGTAACGATTTTCATCCATTCACCACGTTTTATATTTTCTGTTCCTTCAAATAATAAATGTTCAAAGAAATGTGCGAAACCAGTTCGGTCAGGTCGTTCGTCTTTTGATCCTACATGGTACATAACGGAAGTGATAACAACAGGGGCGGAAGGGTCATTGTGCAGAATAACATGCATACCATTATTGAGATTGTATTCTTCAAAAGCTACTTTTTGGGCATGAGCTACTCCGCCGAGCATTAGTGCAGCACTTAACATCATTATAGAATTTTTCATAAAGATTAATAATTTTAGTTACCTAATATATTAGTGTAGGTAGCTAAGAGTTTATATTAGTTACATCAAAAATAACTTTTTTTTAATTACTAAATTACAATTATTTTTAAATTAATACTATTTTACTTATAAAAAATCCGTGCGCTATAATAAAATGCCTTGAAAGACAGTATTTAAATAGATAAAAATATTTTTGAAATAAGAGATTGTACAGTAAATTATTAATTGTATATTTGCAACCTTAAAAATCAATAAATCAATTTGGTATG
>JBDTNT010000157.1:0-1678 GCA_039933615.1 Flavobacterium sp.
TTTTTTATGGACTAAAGTGAAAAAAAAACTTAGAACCTCAGAACCTTTGCGACTCAGAACCTTTTTTATACCTTTGCACCCGAATTCAAAGAGGAATTCATTAAAATAGTATTCTCAACTTAAAACTGTTTATAGCATGCAACTGTATAACACTTTGAGCGCAGAAGAAAGAGCCATCATGATTGATGATGCCGGTAAACAACGTCTTACGTTGTCTTTCTATGCGTATGCAAAAATTCAAGACCCAAAAAAATTTCGCGATGATTTATTTCTAGCCTGGAACGCACTCGATGCTTTAGGCCGGATTTATGTTGCCAGTGAAGGAATAAATGCTCAGATGAGTATTCCTGAGGAAAATTTAGAAGCTTTTAGAGCAACTCTGGAAGTTTACGATTTCATGAAAGGCATACGTTTGAACGAAGCGGTAGAACATGACGATCATTCGTTTTTAAAATTAACCATCAAAGTACGTGACAAAATTGTTGCTGACGGTCTTAATGACGACACTTTTGATGTAACAGATATAGGTGTTCACCTGAAAGCCAGGGAATTCAACGAAATCCTTGAAGACCCAAATACAATTGTAGTCGATTTTAGAAATCACTACGAAAGTGAAGTAGGGCATTTTAAAGGCGCGATAACTCCAGATGTAGAGACTTTTAGAGAAAGTTTGCCAATAATCAACGAACAGCTTCAAAATCATAAGGAAGATAAAAACCTGGTAATGTATTGCACCGGAGGAATTCGTTGTGAAAAAGCAAGTGCTTATTTTAAACATCAGGGTTTTAAAAATGTATATCAGCTGGAAGGCGGAATTATTAATTACAAAAAACAACTTGAAGAAGAAGGTTTAGAAAGTAAATTCATCGGGAAAAACTTTGTATTTGATAATCGTCTGGGCGAAAGAATTACAGATGATATTATTTCGCAATGCCATCAATGCGGAAAACCGTGCGACAATCATACCAATTGCGAAAATGATGGTTGTCATTTATTATTTATTCAATGTGATGAATGTAAAGCGGCAATGGAAAACTGCTGCTCTACGGAATGTCTGGAAGTTATACACATGCCTTTGGTTGACCAGGTTAGAATGAGAACCGGAAAGCAAGTTGGAAACAAAGTGTTCAGAAAAGGAAAATCAGAAAATTTAAAATTCAAGCATTCGGGACAATTGCCGGATACGACTTTGGCTGCTGCTGAGAAAACGGCAGATATCCGTCAGAAAATAAAAGTAAAAAAAGTATTGCTTGGAAAAGCGGAACATTATTACGTAAAAGCACAGGTTGGACTTTTTACTATTGAAAACAACGAGCTTAATTCGGGTGATAAAATCATAATCTCAGGGCCAACGACAGGTGACCAGGAATTGGTTTTAGAAAAAATGATGGTCAATGATGCTGCAGACACTATTGCTAAAAAAGGAGACAGAGTTACTTTTGAGGTTCCGTTCAGAATAAGATTGTCAGATAAAATCTATAAAGTTTTAGATTAATTTCTTTTTAAAATATTTCAAAAAAAACCTATTTTGTGTCAAACAGAATAGGTTTTTTTATTTAACAAGGCTTTAGTTTTAATCGTTAAAAAGCAAACTAAAAAAAATACTATCTTTACCGATCGAACGTTTATGAACTTAAGTTGCTTTTATGCAACACTACATATATAATTATGGCATGTA
>JBDTNT010000158.1:0-14979 GCA_039933615.1 Flavobacterium sp.
GTAAATCCATTTGAAAAAGTGCAAAATTCTGCGAGTATTACTGGATTAAAAATGACACTCAAAGCTCTGGAAGAAGGAATTCCTGTTGCCATATTTCCTGCTGGAGAAGTTTCATCTTATAATTTTAAGGCCAGTGAAATTACAGATCCGGAGTGGCATCCTGTTGTGGGAAAAATTATCTGTAAAGCGGGAGTGCCTATTATACCTGTTTATTTTCATGGAAATAATGGCTATTTCTTCAGTATGCTAAAATCAATCCATCCGATGCTGCAAACGTCAAAACTGATTTCAGAACTCTTTAACAAACAAGGGCATACTCTAAAAATGACTATCGGAGAAGCCATTGTTTTAAGTGGAACAAGAGGTAAATCTTTCGATCCTTTATTCTTAAAAAATCTTAGAAATAAGCTGTACGCTCTCAAAAATCAATCCTATAATTAATGCCATAGAACCATTACAGTTTCATAATATTGAAAATTTAGTTGAAAATTAAATTCCCTTCTGGTTAATTTAAATGCTGTTCCCTAAAAAGATTTGGCGGCATCCCAACCTCTTTTTTAAACAAACGGGAAAAATAGGTTGCGTTATCAAATCCTAGGGAAATAGAAATTTCGGCAATATTCATTTTACCTTCTTTGAGTAAATTCTTAGCTTCTGAAATCAAATACAGATGAATGAGTTCTAAAGCAGTCTTACCCGTTTCCTGTTTGAGCACATCGGTTAGGTATCGGGAAGATATATTCAGTTTTTCGGCCATATAGGCAACAGTAGGAAGACCAAAATCATTGTTTTTTCTTTCTTCAAAATATTGAGACAGTATCGTAGTAAACTTTGTAAATGTTGCTCCGGCTAAATCTACACGATCAATAAACTGTCTTTTATAATAACGCTGTGCATATTTCAACATCGTATCCAGATGGCTGAGAATTATAGTTTTGCTGTAAGCATCGGTATTATTGTGATATTCTTTTTCTAATGCGTAGGCGAGATTCCAAATAGTCTCTTCCTCGCTCGGAGAAAGGTACAGTGCCTCGTTTACTTCATATTCAAAATAAGTATATTTTTTTATTTCATTATGAAGTGCAGTCCCTGATAAAAAGTCTTCATGAATAAGGATCAAAAAACAATCCTCTTCTAAACGAATATTTTTACAGCCAATAATCTGCCTCGGTTTCATAAATGCCATTTTTCCAAAGTTATGATCGTATTTTGTCTTTCCGTATTGTATGCTTCCAGACTCAACTTTCTTAAAAACGATGGTATAAAAATCAGCCGTAAATTCGGCATCATCAACATTTTCACAACTTTTTTCATCGCCTCGTGCAATGTAGAATAATGGATGCTCAGGAGCTGGAAGCCCAATAGCCTTAGTGTAGACACTTATTTTGTCAAAGTGATTCATATTCTGGTATTTAAAAAAAAGCAGCATCCAACGAATCAGATGCTGCAAAATTAAACTTTATTTTCCATGTGCGGCAACAGAAACTTCCTGCCATTCGTCCCAGGTTTTCATGCGTTCGCTATAAGCGTATTTTATCCATTGAATACCCGCTTTGCCTAAAATTAATCTCAAAGGAGGATTTTCTGAATCTATTAGTTTTTGCATTGCTTCTGCAGTTGCTTCCGGCACACCATAATCTTCAATATTGTTAGAGGCATAAAGCACAGCCTTAACCTCATCATATTGTGCCAAAGGTTTGCTTTGTACAGCAGAAGATGCACTAAAATCTGTAGAATAACCATTTGGTTCTAAAAGCGTTACTTTTATACCAAATCCGGCTACTTCGGCTGCCAAAGATTCGCTTAAACCTTCAACAGCAAATTTAGAAGCGCTGTAAATTCCTAAAGTAGGTAATGCTACCACGCCCAAAGCACTTGAAACCTGAATGATGTGACCCGATTTTTGTTCGCGCATGATTGGGATAACGGCCTGTGTGAGCCAAATCAGACCCAAAACATTGGTTTCAAACTGTGCGCGGATTTCTTCTTCTTCCAATTCTTCAATGGCCCCTAAATGACCATAACCTGCATTATTGATTAATACATCAATGGATCCAAAGTGATTTTTTGCTTTTGAAACAGCTTCAAAAGATGCTTTTTTATCGGTAACATCTAATGGTACAACCAAAAGACTTTCTGGAAATTCAGCAGCCAATTCTTTCAATGAATCGGTATTTCTTACGGTTGCTGCAACATTATCACCGCGTTTTAAAAAAGTTTCCGCCCAAATTTTTCCCAGTCCACGGGAAGCACCTGTTATAAAAATTGTTTTTTTCATTATACTTTGTTTTATTGTTTTAATTGAAGACAAATCTCCGCCAATTCCCGATAATGGTTATGAAACAAAAGTGGGTAATACTGAAACGTTTTAACGAACAAATGATTCCAAATTATTAGTTCCGGAATCATTTGTTTTAAATAACAGATCATCATTTAACTGAATATCAGTTAGTTTTATTTTTCACTTTCAATACTTGGCGGAATCAATTTATACATTACCGGAGTTACAATTCTGGAAAGAATAGTAGAACTAATCAATCCGCCAATCAGTACAATCGCTAATGGCGCAATTAAAGGATTTGAGTTTAATGCCAGTGGAATCAATCCACAGATTGCCGTGATAGAAGTTAAGACTACAGGAAGAAAACGGGTTTCTCCCGCAATCGCAATCGCTTCATCAATAGACTTTCCTTCCTGTCGCAGTTGATTGGTAAAATCAACCAGCAGCAGTGAATTTTTAACCTGTATTCCCGATAGTCCTATAAAACCAATAATCGCTACCAATGACATTGGACTGCCAGCAATAAGCAGCAATAGTACACCGCCTAAAATCCCCAACGGAATAATTGACAATACGATGATAATTCCTTTGAATGTTTTAAACTGAAGCAGTAAAACACCAATAAACAAAAAGGTACTTAAAATAATTACCGCAAGGAAATTCCCTCCCAATGCATCACCTTCCGATTCTTTTTCTCCTGCCAATTTATAATAATATCCTTTTGGCATTTTTATTTTATCCAATTTTGGTATAATTTCAACTAATAAATCATTGGCATAATATCCTGATTTAGACAATGCGGTCACTTTTGAAAAACGAGATTTATTTAAATGGTTAATCGCTGTTGGTGAAGTTTCAAAAGAGATCGTCGCAATCTGATTCAGTGCCACTGGTGTTCCCTGAATGTTATTTACATATAAGTTTTTTAATGCATCAAGATTAGAAAATTTATCTCTTGGCAGCGTCAGCGTAACATTTCTTGCATCACCGCGGTCATCGATGTAATCGCCAACCGTTAATCCGGCAACGGCAAGACGAATTACCCGATCCACTTCGCTTGTAAATACTCCGAGTGTCCTGGCTTTTTCTTTATTGATTTTTACTTTGACATCGGTTTTATACGTATTCAATTCATTGTTAATGTAAACTGTTCCTTCTTGATTTCTCAGAATATTTTCTACCTGAGAAGATAATTTACGCAAAACTTCCTGGTCTTCGCCAAATAAACGCACGACAATATTGGCTTCTATAGCTGTTCCCTGCTCAAAATCTTTTACCTCTACTTTGGCATATGGCATTGTTTTAAACTTGTGTCTCAATTTTTCAATCAAAGCCGTTTTTTCTGTTGGTTTTGCTTCATCTTCCAATTGCACAAAAATCTGGGCGAAATCAGGTTTTCTGTCCTGCGGATGTACATTGTAATAAACCTGTGGATTTCCTTTACCTACATTTGAGGTATAAAATGCAATTTCTTTATGGTTTTTCAGCTCTGCTTCTACAATTTTGGTTACCCTGTCACTTTCCGAGATATTAGCCTGAAGTGGCATTTTTATGTTAATTAGAAACATTGGTTTTTCTGAAGTTGGGAACAGTTTAAACCCAGTTGCTTTAAACAATCCAAAAGCGGTAATGCTTAATACAATAGAAATTGCAATTGTTGTTCTTGGATATTTTAATGCTTTTGGCATGATATCCCGGTAAGCTCTGGTAAGGAATCTTTGCAGATACTGAAGAAAAATGTTACCTCCCGCATGCTCATGTGTTTTTAGAAATCGGCTTCCTAAAAACGGAACTAATGTCAAGGCTACAATCATAGAAGCCAATACACTTGTAATAACCGCCATTGGTAAACTTCTGATAAATTCTCCCGAAACATCCGGGAGGTAAACCAGCGGTAAAAAAGCAATGACCAGTGTTGCGGTACAGCCTACAACAGCAATTCCTATTTGTTTGGTTCCTTTTAAAACAGCGTCCATTTTAGAATGTCCTTCGCGAAGCCAGCGTTCTATATTTTCAACAACCACAATACTATCATCCACCAGCAATCCTAAAGCAACCACTAAACCAACAATACTTAACTGGTTTAAAGAAAATCCTAATGCATTCATCGCAATAAGTCCCAATGCCAGTGATAATGGTATTGATATCATAACGATTACAGAAGCTCTGGATCCTAACGGTAATAAGGTGATGATAACCAAAATAATGGCAAGTGCAAAATCGAAACCCAAATGCCCCAAACGCTGTGAGACCATATTGGCCTGGTCGAAATTTTTAACCAGTTTGATATTTTGAGGTAAATCTTTAGAGAATTCGTCTATTAATGGTAAAAATTCTTTCTGGACATCGGTAATGTTTACATTGTCTTTCATACCGGCAGTAACCAAAACGCATCGGTGTCCGTTGATGCGGGTAATATGGTCTACGACCTGAGATTTGTAACCAACTTCGGCTACATCTTTCATATAGACTATTTTTCCGTTGGCATTGTAAATGACTGTATTGGCAACATCTTCGGCATTTTTAAATTTACCGCTTGTCTTTACATTAAATATTTTACTGTCCAGATCAATACTTCCCCCCGGAATATCGGCTGCTTCACTCTGCAGACTTCCCATTACTAGATTTAATGGAATTTTTAATTCTGCCAGTTTATCCAATTTTAGATCAATACGAATTTCCTGCTCTGGAATTCCAGCATACTTTACATCTTTAAGATTGGTTATTTTTTCAATTTTAGCCTTTAATTTATCGGCTTCATCTCGCAGTTTTTTATCCGAAGCATTGGCTGATACCAGAGCTACCTGAAGAATTTTCACATCTGAAGAGGCAATTTTCTCTGTTTTAATCTGATAAATATCTTTTGGAAGTTCACTGTTTTTAAGGGCATTCATTTCCGTAGAAATTTCCTGGTATTTGTTGTCAACATCTACTCCATATTTAAATTTCACCTGAAAAGCGGCTACTCCGTCTTCTACTGTGGTTAATATTCTATCGATATTCTCCAGTCCGTAAATTTTATTTTCAATAGGTTTTACGACTTGTTCTTCCATGTCTTTTGGACTCGTGCCGGGATAGATAACTGTAATCAGATATTGCGGCGGATGCGTGGAAGGATCTTCTGCTCTGGGCATTGAAAATAAGGTAAGATACCCTACCACTGCGACCAGAAGAAAAATGATCAGCGTAAACTGATAATTCTTAACGGCAAAGTTTGTAATTTTCATATGTAGATAATATTTATTTTTTAATGGAATATGGAATTCGCATATCATCATTGGTGTTTGCAACCAAATCTAACTTATGCTCCTTTCATACCATTGGTTATTTAATGATTTTGATCGTTGATTGTTCGTTGAGATAAGCGCTGTTGGAGATCACTATCTGATCTGTTTTCTGAAGTCCGTCTTTTATGAATACTTTGTTGTTTTCAAATTTGTTGATCGTGACAGGCTTGCGTTTTACTTTGTTGTTTTCTATTACAAATACAGAGGCTTTGTTTCCATCGGCTTCTATAAGTGAGTTATAGGGAATGATGATAAAATCTTCGGCGTTTTCTGCTTTAATTTCTGCCTTTCCAAACATGCCCACAGCCGGTTTACTTTTCTTCATATTCAGTTTTAATTCGACCTGAAAAGAACCCAGTGCAGCATCTGCCGCTTGTGACTTTCTAAAAACAGAAGCCTCAAAATGTTCGTCGGGATAACCATCAAGGGTAACAATTGCTTTCTGACCTATTTTTACGGATGCCCATTCTCTGTCTGTTAAACCAATCTTTAATAAATAATTATTGTTCTGGCTGGTTTCGTTTATGGCTAAAATTGGAGATCCTGCGCCGACTACTTCGCCTTCGTTAGCTATTTTACTGGCTACAAAACCATCAGCCGCCGCATAAATTTTAGCATAGCGTGCATTAAAAGCAACTGCATCTTTCTGCTTTCTGGCAATATCAAGTCCTGTTTTTGTATTCTGAAGCTGTTCTAAAGTATAGACACTGTCTTTATACAGATTATTGGCGCGGGTATAATCACGTTCGTATTTTTTTACATTCAGATCGGTTTGGTTTAAACCCGCATTAATTTCGGTTTGATCTAATGTTGCCAGCAATTGTCCTTTTTTGAAAAATTGCCCTTCTTCTACATAGATACGGCTTACGACACCGCCTATTTTAAAACCATAATTGGCTTGGTTTTCTGTGGTTACTAAACCCGATGCGCTTATATTGCTGGTAAGGGCTAAAGATTGTACTGAGGCTGTTTTTATCGGAATAATATCAGCCGTTTCAAATGGTTTATGTTCTTTTTTTTCTTCTTTACATGCATAAAAAAGAGGAAGGACAAGCAGGCTTAATACTATTGATTTTTTACTCACAAGTGTAAAACTCTTTTTTGGGTGTTCGTAAATCTTCGATTTCATAATTTTTTATATTTAATTAAAAGTAAAAGTTGCGTTGGCTCTTTCTAATTCTGCAAAAGCGATCCAGGAATTATAAAGGGCTATATTGGTATTAAGCTGGGCATTTACCCATTGATTTTGTGCATCCAGAAGTTCAATGTATATCGCCTGACCTTCTTTATACAATTTGGTGATGTCGTCATTGTATTTTTTGGCAGATTCTTTTTGATTTTTATCAGCGTTGAATTGTTCCAGCGCCGATTTTAAATTATTCTGGGAAACCTGAAACTGAAGCAGTAACTGTTGTTTTACATTGTCGATTTGTGAAGTGATTTTTTTATTGTCTTCTTCAACTTGTTTGAGCTTAAATTTGTTTTTATTACCCGAAAAAATATTCCATTCTAAACCCAATCCGGCAAAATAGTAACGAGAGTCTTTATTTACATCAAAATCAAAATCCTGAATTCCAAAATCAGCAAAACCGTTTACTTTTGGAAACCAATACGACTCTGTGAGTTTACTTACATTCTCGTTTATTTCTTTTACTTTGGTCAGTTTTTGCAGCTCTTCCCTGTTTTGCGTATTTTCTGAAAGAGCTCCAATTGGTAAAATTTCACTTTCATCCGTTTCTATTGCAGTGTCCAGCTTTTCATTCAATAAAAAATTAAAATAAGACTGAGCATTGTTACTAGTCTGCTTTGCCGTTTCTAAATTTGCCTGAATACGTATTACTTCATTGTCACTTCGTAAAACAGCTGTACGGTTTATTTTTTCATTTTTGAACAACGACTGGTTCACTCTTTGATTTTCTTTCACTAGTGCCAGAGCGTCCTGATAAATTTTAATGCCTTCAACGGATTGAAGGTATTTGTAATACGCAATTTTTATTTCCTTGACCAATTCCCTTTGATAGATTTCGAGTTCTATTTTTTGTAAAGATGTCTGCTGGTTTTTAATCCTCTTGTTGTAGATAATTTCATAATTCAGGAGTGGCATTGTGGTATGAATTTTAGCATCATAGAAATTATCCGGATTAATTAAAACAGACTGATTCTCTAAAGTCGGAAAAGCATTAGAATTCGTAATCTGGTTTAAGGTATTGTATACCGGATTCAGCATATCTCCAATCGGGATATCAATCGTCCTTCCTCCTTCTGCCCTGGTATAACTCCCGTTTAAGGAAACCGTGGGGTAAAATAAGGATCTCGCTTCTTTTAGCGCATACATACTTTTGTTAATATCAAAATTATGCTGCTTAATTACTTCATTGTTTTTTAGTCCAGTTTGTATGTAACTGTCTAACCTGCTTTGCGAATATCCCAGATATCCAAAGCAGAGTACTGCAATATTTACTATTATTTTCATTTTATTATACATTGTTTACAATTTGAACGTTGTTCATTTTTTTGGTCAAAAAATTTTAGAGCTTTTCTATCATCTTCAAATATTCATTATATCCGTCAAATAAAATGGTATCAGGATTCGTAAATTTTACACCTTTAGTTCTTTGGCGAATTTCGAGACAACACATTCCATGGACTAAACTCCAAACCATAAAAGAAAGCGGTTCTGCATTATGTCCTTTAAAATGTCCTTTTTCAATACATTCTTCGACAGTAGTTTTTAATGCATTGAAGGTTTTCATTCCTTCATTCCAGTCTTCATGTTCAGAATTCTCTATAAATTCCATGGGAGCTTTTAAGTTGAACATCAAGTCATACATTTCAGAATTTTCCACAGAAAATTTGATGTAGGCATATCCAAATTTTTTCAAACGTTCCATGGGATTATCAATAGCGAACAATTCTTTAAACTTCCCTCCCAATTCCTGAAATCCTATAGAGTGCAGGTCATGTAAAATGGCATTTTTATCCTTAAAATAGACATATACAGTACCTACACTATAATCAATTTCATCGGCAATATTTCTAATGGTGGTCTGATCAATTCCTTTTTCAACAAATAGCTTTTTGGCACCTTTTAAAATTAATGCTTTCAAAGCTTCTTTTTCACGTGCTTTTCTTTCTACTGTACTCATTATCTGTAATTTATTTTACAAACATACAAATATTTATTGAACGTTGTTCATTTTTTTTATTTTACGTTTGTAAAGCACACAGAATATAAAATCTAAGCTTGTAATTTTTTACCAATTGTGTTTGGATTCAATAACTTGTAAGCTATTTTTGGAAAAAATCTGCTCAATGCATATATCGCTTTTGTATCACCAACACGAATAGTGTAGTTATCCTTTTTTAATCCTTTAACTAAAGCATTTATAAGCACATCTGGTGTAATCGATTTACCGTCCATTCCTTCTGCCATTTTGGTGGCTACAAGCGGCGGTAATAATTCAAAAACTTTTACGCTGCTTCCTATAATTTGTAAATGATCTCTTAGCGCAACGGTATAAAAACGCACTGCAGCCTTAGAAGCAGAATAAGTAGGTACTAGATTGGCCGGCAGATAACTTAAGATAGAACTGGTGTTGATAATGGCTGTTCCTTTTCTGGATTTCAGCATATCTATAAAAAGATTATTCAAAAGAATAACACCCAGATAATTTGTATTCATTTCTGCTGAAGCTTTTTCGAAATGTTTTACATTGCTGATGCCTAAATTATCCAAACCATGCATAACACCGGCATTGTTATACAAAATATCAATACCGCCCAGCTGGTTTATCTGGTTGTATAAAGCGACAGCTGCTTCCTGATTGGATGCATCACTTTTAATAATGACAACAGACGGATACATTTTTTTTGCCAGGTCTAATTTTACCTGATCCCTTCCTGTTATGATTACTTTGCAGCCTTCTTCTATAAATCTTCTGGCGGCTTCTAATCCAATACCAGCAGATCCGCCGGTAATCAATATTGTTTTTCCTTTTAATTCCATAATTTTTTTTATTTATATTATTATAACTATATTTGCTTGCTAAATGCAAGTGCAAATATATAAATTTTTACTTTTAAAATGCAAGTGATTTAAATTATATTTTATGAAAAATTTAAAAAAGAGATCGGACTGTCCTGTAAGTTATTCACTTGAAGCCTTTGGTGACAAGTGGTCACTACTGATTGTGAGGGATTTATTAATGAAAAAAGAATGTACTTATGGAGACTTTATTAAAGCTGATGAGAAAATAGCGACGAATATTTTAGCCTCCAGACTTCTTTCACTGGAAGAAAATGGTATTATTCAAAAACTGGAACATCCAGAAAGTAAAGCAAAAGTATTATACCGCTTAACTCAAAAAGGAATTGATTTGGTTCCGATAATTGTTGAAATTAACCTCTGGGCAGAAAAATATACTGATATACCGGAATGCAGAATGGAATTGTTATCTGAAATGAAAAAAAATAAACAGCAATTCATTACAAAGAGCATTAAAGAACTTCAGGATGACTCCATTGCAATGGACAGATAATGCTTTGGAAACTCAATCCTGGTTCTGAGGATAGAGCAGCTATGCTTCCACCTTTATCATACTTATTGGTAAGAATAGTTTGATCATCGATCTCAATGACAGTGAAAAGACAAAATTGCAATAATTCAGAAAATTTCAAGATGAACAAAATTATCACACTACTTTTATTGTACTGTACAGTCTTTACCACTCTGGCGCAAGAGATAAAAGACAGAGACAGTATTAAAACAGATACGGTCAAAAACATACAGTTCAGTTATAAACAGCTCGTTATTTCCGGAGTATTGATTGGTTACGGTTTATGGGGAATTGAGAGCGGACAAATCAAAAGATTTAATTTTCAGATCCGCAATACCGTTACCAACAACATAGACAATAAAGTTTCAATTGATGATTTCTCAAGGTATGTTCCCGCTGTTTCTGTGTATGCTTTAAACGCTTTTGGTGTCAGGGGTAAAAATAATTTGAGGGACCGCTCGGTAATATTAACTACTTCTCTACTTATAATGACTAGTACCGTTTTTACATTAAAGTCAGTTACCAATGTTGAAAGACCTGACGGTACTACCAATGACTCTTTCCCTTCCGGGCATACTGCAGTTGCATTTGCAGGTGCCGAATTTCTATATCAGGAATATAAAGACCAATCTATATGGTACGGAGTTGCTGGTTACGCAGTTGCTACAGGAACAGGTTTGTTCCGATTGTATAATAACAGACACTGGCTTACTGATGTTGCCGCTGGCGCAGGGATTGGTATATTGAGTACTAAAATCGCGTATTGGATAAATCCTTATATTACGAGAAAGTTGTTTGGTACAAAGGAAACAAAAGGTATGTCATTCCTAACACCATCTTATGACGGAAAGCATTTTGCTGTCAATTATGTAAAAACATTTTAAACTTTTAATTTATTAACTTAAAATGGTCATAGTTTTAATCGTTTGTCTCAACTTTTGATCTTAAATGGATTCCAGCTGCCACAGCTCAGTAGTGGCCACACAACTAATAACGGATGCAAAAATAAACGTGTCAGTCTCATACTATCGCTGTTCAGTCCAAAAGCATCGACATGATTCACATACTGAGCATAATTTCCAGGAAAAATACAAATGAAAAAGAAAGCGACAATCCAGCCGACCTGCACCCGATAACGGGTAAGAAATAACAGTGAAAGTCCTAACAATAGCTCAACAATTCCTGATAGAGTCACTACGAGACTGGCGTCTAAAGGAATCCAACTCGGCACCTGAGCAAGAAAAGGGTCATGAAGAAAGGAAAGATGACCAATCCCTGTAAAGCAAAGCAGACAGCCTAAAATTATTCTGAAAATATTTTGCAACGTACTGTAATGAGTAATTTTTTCCATTATCTTTTTTTTTACTTAAATTCAAAGTTAATCATAAAATTCCTAACAAATGGCAATTACTTCTGGTTAGCATAAAACTTCTATATTATTCATTATCAATACACATACTTTCTGATTTCCCATAAAGCTAAATTTAAAAAAAATATAATTCTGCTAATTGATGATACGATATTTTGAAGTCAGAACAACAAAAAAAGTGATTTAAAAAAAACAGATATTGAAATTTTATTTCACTGTGGTAAGTAAACCATACAGAGGATTTTATCGTATATATTTAAAAGTTGTGGAAAAGTAAACGTCTTCAAAGCATGCATAAAGTGTATGATAACCTTTCTAACTTTAAAAACCCAGCTTCACTCTCTGTTTTTAAGATCTTAATTGATTAAAATTATCCTTTAAAGCAGTTCAAAAATCATCTTTTATTATACAAAGACACGAAGATTTCCCAAAGATCCCAATCTTCCAAAAAAACAATCTTAAAGAAAATCAAAGTGTCTTGTATACTATTTTTACCTTACAGTAACAGTTGTAAAGTAGGGCTAATAAATTGCTTAATGTTGTATGCAAAGATTGCAAGGGTTATATAATTCACACCACCTTATTAGTTTTTTTTGTTTTGTTTGTCAGACCCTCAATCAATCTTTTAATAAAAAATAGCCACTTCAAAATTTAGAATCATTCTATTACACTGAATTTCAGAACTCGGCATATTTTACAGTAATTTTATTTACAAATGAAAAACTAAAATTAGTATGGAAGAGACAGCATTTTCAAGATAAATTTAATCCCCAGAAAAGTAGAAGTATGGAAACGGAAAAACATTACATCAATCGCAGTGGTTGGCTCAGAGCTGCCGTACTTGGTGCAAACGATGGAATTTTATCCACAACCAGCCTGGCTATTGGTGTTGCAGCGGCAAGCGTGACCAGAGAACCAGTTTTACTCGCTGCAGTAGCCGGTCTAGTGGCTGGTGCATTATCAATGGCTGCCGGTGAATATGTGTCTGTAAGTTCACAATCGGATATTGAAACTGCTGATCTTAAGCGTGAAAAAGAAGCATTGGAAAATTATCACGAAGAGGAACTGGAAGAATTAACAGATATTTATATCCAAAGAGGTTTAAATAAAGAACTGGCAAAACAAGTAGCTGCTGAGCTGACTGCTCATAATGCCCTTGCTGCTCACGCCAGAGATGAGTTGGGAATAAATGAAATTACGCAGGCCAATCCATTATCGGCTGCTTTTGCATCGGCTGTTTCGTTTATATTTGGCGGATTATTGCCGCTTTTGGTTGTTATTTTCGCTCCTCTAAAAGAAATGGTCCTTTATCAATATGTCTTTTCTATTCTGTTTTTAGCATTATCAGGAATATTAGCTGCCAAAGCAGGTGGCTCAAATATCATAAAAGCTGTTGTACGCATTTCTATTTGGGGCACTTTTGCTATGGGTATGTCAGCATTGGCCGGCTATATTTTTGGTGTTCAGACTACGTAAAGGAAATGGAAATTTTATAGCTGTAAAACATTAATCGAATCTTAAGCAAGTAAAAAAAATAAGAACTCTAACAATTCGTTATTTCGTATATCTCTTTAAACAAACTACGCATGAAACTTATTACGTTATTTCTGCTATTAACTGTACTTCCAATACAATGGGAACCGGACTTTAATAATGCAAAAAAAATTGCAAAGGAAAAAAAGGAATTGATATTATTGAACTTCTCCGGCTCAGACTGGTGCGGGCCTTGTATAGTACTCCGCAAAGATTATCTTGAAAGCCAGACATTCTCAGATATGGCAAAAGAGAATTTAGTATTAGTGAATGCTGATTTTCCGAGAAAGAAAAAAAATATCGGAACGCCTGAGCAGATTAAACGTAATGAAGACCTGGCCGAAATATATAATAAAGAGGGCAGTTTTCCACTTACGCTTCTTCTTGATGCAGATGGTAAAGTATTAAAAACCTGGCACGGAAAGCCAGAAACTACACCTGAACAATGGACAGCCGAAATAAAAGCAATCTGTGACAGTAAAAAATAACATAGAGCAAAAATATTCGCAGTCCCTAAAACTCATGGGAAACAACTTTACCATAACCGTTGTTGCCCAAAATGAGAAGACTGCCAATGTAAATATTGATCTTGCTATTGAGGAAATCAGAAGAATTGAAAAACTTTTGACTACTTATAAAGAGGACAGCCAGACCAATCTGATTAACGATAATGCAGGGATACAACCTGTGAAAGTTGATCCTGAAGTTTTTAATCTTATTGAAAGATGTATTGGTATTTCAAAAATTACGCAGGGAGCATTTGATATTTCCTATGGCAGCATTGATAAAAGTCTTTGGAATTTTGATAAAGCCATGACTAAACTTCCCGATGCCCAAACGGCATTAAAAATGGTTCATCTTATTGACTACAGAAACATCAGTCTCGATAAAGAAAAAACAACGGTTTTTCTAAAAAAAGCAGGAATGCGAATTGGTTTTGGCGGTATTGGAAAAGGGTATGCTGCTGAAATGGCGAAACAATTGCTTTTAAAACATAATGTAAAAAGTGGTATTATAAATGCCAGCGGGGATTTATCCGCCTGGGGATTACAGCCAAACGGAAAAAATTGGACGATTGGCGTAGCTGATCCAGACTCGCCTGCCGCTGCGTTTTCTTATATGGAAATATCCAATAAAGCTGTTGCTACTTCCGGAAATTACGAAAAATTCGTTACTATAAACGGGAAAAAATATTCGCATACCATTGACCCAAAAACAGGCCTTCCGATAACGGGCATTAAGAGTGTTACCATTATTACTTCAAATGCAGAATTTGCAGATGCAATGGCAACACCAATAGCAGTAATGGGCATTAAAGCCGGCTTATTTTTAATAGATCAGATACCTGATTTATATTGTATAATTATTGACGACAACAACACTATTTACACTTCAAAAAACATCAACCTGAAATGAAAAAGCCTGGACAAAAAATGCTTTTATCAGCATGCAGTATCGCTTTTATGAGTCTACTGCTTACCTCCTGTACTTCGGTAAAAGAATATCAGAAAGGAAAACTCAATGATTCTGAAATGGTCCTTTCCAATAGAAAAATCGAAAAGACGGAACTTAGTTTTCAATCCTACCGAGAAGGAGCTTCCGGTGCAAATGCTGGGAAAAGCGGCGGTGGCTGTGGCTGTAACTAATTTAGATAAAAAGTAAAATGAAAAGAATATTCATTACAGGACTTGCCTTATTGGGATTATTCCAACTAAGAGCCCAAAATGTGGTTACCGATTCTACTGGCTATAAAAGTAAAAAATTAAAGGTTGATGAAGTAAATCTGGTTTCAAGTTATTACAAACAGAACGGGGATAATTCAGCCGTTACAGGAGGAATTGGTTCTGAACACCTGACCGATATTGCCAATACTATTGATGTTAAACTGGTAAAATACGGAGAAACAGGAATCAAGCATACTTTTGATATTGAAGCGGGTATTGATCATTATAC
>JBDTNT010000159.1:0-13233 GCA_039933615.1 Flavobacterium sp.
GTATTAATTTTGAATCTTAAACCCATGAAAAAATCTTTCCTTTTTTTATTGTTATTATTTATTCAGTTTGTTAATAGTCAGGGACTGGCTTTGGTTAAAAAAAACGGCAAATTCGGTTACTTTACCAAACAAGGTACTTTTGCTATTGAACCTAAATACAAAGCTGCAAAAAACTTTTCTGAAGGACTTGCTGCAGTAGAAGATAACGGAAAATGGGGATTTATTGACACCAAAGGAAACTGGGCAATCCCCGCGACTTTTAATGAGGTGAAATATTTTGACAGCGGAATCTGTATTGTTTCCAAAGACAAAAAATGGATTTATATCAATACCAAAGGAGAAGAGCAAAAAGCACCTACTTCAGAAAAATTATTTGATTTTAATGATGGCGTTGCTTTTATAAAACTAGGGACCAAAATTGGTTTGATTAATTCAAAAATGGTAACTGTTTTAGAACCAAAATATGATATAATCAAGCCTTTTGAAAATGGTTTTGCGAGAGTAAAAAACAACAACAACTGGGGAATTATCAATACCGCCGGAAAAGAAGTCGTTGAACCTCTTTACTCCGAAATAGGAAATTATTACAAAACCACAACCTGGGCCAGAAAAGGCGAGGCTTTTGGAGTGGTAACTGCCGGAGAATTTATTCCTGTAGAAGGAGCCGATAAGATCTGGGATTTTGAATCACAGGATTTAACATACGCCAGAAAAGGCGGGAAAATCGGATTCATTGACTTAAAAGGAAAATGGACTATTCTGCCTATTTATGATAAAGCAAAAGCGTTCTCCAAAAATCTGGCACCTGTTTGTGTGGGATCGAAATGGGGCTATATCAACCCAAAAGCAGAATTTATTATTCCGCCAACTTACAGTGATGCCGAAGTTTTTAGTTCAAACGGACTGGCTCCTGTAAAGGAAAAAAACTGGGGTTTTATCAATGAGACAGGAAAGTTAGTAATCCCAACACAATATGGCATTACTTCAAACGGACTGATTATTGCTCTGTTTGTTCAACAGGACAAAGGATTTATTGATGGTCTGGCGAGAGTAAAAAATGAAGGAAAATGGGGATTTCTTAAACCAGACGGAACTGTATTAGGTAATGAATGGTTTGAAAATGCCGAAATATTTTCCAAAACAACAGAAAAAAATGACGTAAGTGAAGTCGCAGCTGATAAACCTGCAACGGCAACAAAACAGGCAACAAAAGCAACAGCTAAGAAAAAGCGATAAATTTACAACCTATAAAAAATAAATTTTACATAAATGAAATGTGTATTAGTAACAGGTGGTTCGAGAGGAATTGGAAGTGCTGTTTGTAAAAAATTAGCCGTTGAAGCCAATTATCATATTTTGATTAATTATCATTCTAATAAAACCGCTGCAGAAGAAACACTTCAGGAAGTACAAAAATTAGGCGCAACCGGAGAAATTTTAGGTTTCGATGTTTCTAATTTTGAAGAAGTACAAAAAACTTTAACAAAATGGCAGGAAGCAAATCCTGAGGCAATTGTTGAAGCCATTGTTAACAACGCCGGAATTACAAAAGATGGTCTTTTTATGTGGATGACTCCCGAAGACTGGAACGGAGTTGTGAATACAAGCCTAAACGGATTTTTTAATGTAACGCAGTTTTTCATTCAGAAAATGCTGCGTAACAAATATGGCCGAATCGTAAATATGGTTTCGGTTTCCGGAGTAAAAGGAACAGCAGGGCAAACCAATTATTCGGCTGCAAAAGGAGCAATTGTTGCAGCAACCAAAGCTTTGGCCCAGGAAGTTGCCAAAAGAAACATTACTGTAAATGCAGTGGCACCGGGTTTTATCAGAACAGATATGACCAGTGAATTAGATGAAAAAGAATTACTAAAACTAATTCCGGTAAACCGTTTTGGTGAAGCCGAAGAAGTTGCAGATCTGGTAAGCTTTTTGATTTCAAAAAAATCAAGCTACATTACAGGAGAAATTATCAATATAAACGGAGGAATTTATTCTTAAAAATTACTTTGAAAGACGATGAATAAGAGAGTTGTAATTACTGGAATGGGAATTTATTCCTGTATCGGAACTTCTTTAGACGAAGTAAAGGAGTCTTTATACAACGGAAAATCCGGTATTCAGTTTGATCCTGAAAGAAAAGAATTTGGCTTTCAGTCTGCCTTAACCGGTATGGTTCCTAAAACCGATCTTAAAAATTTACTGTCACGCAGACAACGTATGAGCATCGGTGAAGAAACCGAATATGCTTATATGGCAACTATCGAAGCCCTGAAAAATGCCAATATCGACGATGCTTTTTTTGACACTCGCGAAGTTGGCATCATGTACGGAAATGACAGTGTTTCTAAAGCTATCATTGATGCTACAGATATTGTGCGTGAGAAAAAAGACACCGCTTTAATTGGTTCCGGAGCAATTTTCAAATCTATGAATTCTACGGTAACCATGAATTTATCTACGATTTTCAAACTCAGAGGAATCAATCTTACTATAAGTGCAGCCTGCGCAAGTGGCTCACATTCTATCGGATTGGCTTATTTTTTAATAAAAAGCGGTTTTCAGGATATCATTATCTGTGGTGGTGCACAGGAAATCAACAAATATGCAATGAGCAGTTTTGATGGTTTAGGTGTTTTTTCATCCAGGGAAAATGAACCTGAAAAAGCATCAAGACCTTTTGATGCGGATCGCGACGGATTAATTCCGAGTGGTGGAGGCGCAACTTTAATTTTAGAAAGTTACGAATCTGCTATCGCACGCGGAGCCACCATTATTGCTGAAGTAGCGGGCTACGGATTTTCTTCCAACGGAGGTCATATTTCGACTCCAAATGTAGAAGGACCGGCAACTGCTATGCAAAGAGCTCTTGACGATGCCAAACTAAAGGCGTCAGATATTGACTACATAAATGCTCATGCAACTTCAACCCCGGTTGGAGATGGTAATGAAGCTAAAGCAATCTTTGAAGTTTTTGGTGAGAAAAATCCTTATGTTAGTTCAACCAAATCAATGACAGGCCACGAATGCTGGATGGCTGGAGCTAGCGAGGTAATCTACTCTATTATAATGATGCAGCATGATTTTATCGCGCCAAACATCAATTTAGAAAATCCGGATGCCGATTCTGCGAAATTAAATTTAGTTAAAACTACGTTAAATAAAAAATTTGATATATTTTTGTCCAATTCCTTCGGGTTTGGAGGAACCAACTCTGCGTTGGTAGTTAAAAAGTTTAATTGAGTGATGAATAAAGAAGAAATAATAGAAAGAATTAATAGTTTTTTGGTTGAGGAATTTGAAGTTGACGGAGACGATATTGAACCAAACGCTAATTTAAAAGACACCTTAGGTTTAGATAGTTTAGATTATGTAGACTTAGTAGTTTCTATTGAATCTAACTTTGGAGTAAAACTGGTAGAGGTCGATTTTGTTGGAATTGCTTCTTTCCAGAATTTTTATGACCTGATCGAAACTAAACTAAAAGCCAAAGCTGTTTAATGAGCAAATGGGATGGCAAATCTAAAGGTACTGTTTTAGGATATAGAATATTTGTTTTTTTAATACGAAAAATGGGTATTAAGTCTGCTTACGGTCTTTTATACTTTGTTGCATCTTATTATTTCCTTTTCCTGAAAAAAAGCAACAGTGCCATTTTCTACTATTTTAATCAGAGATTAAAATATTCCAATTTTAAATCCAAAAAAATGGTTTTCAAAAGTTATTATACTTTTGGACAGACCATTATTGATAAGATTTCGATTTCGGCAGGAATGCGAAATAAATTCACTTACGAATTTGACGGAATCGATGTTCTGAAAAAACTTTTGGCCGATAAAAAAGGAGGAGTTTTGATTAGCGCCCATGTTGGAAATTTCGAAATCGCCGAACACTTTCTGGGTGATATTGACCTTAATTTTCAAATTAATTTAGTTACTACAGATTTAGAACATTCAGATATTAAAAAATATCTCGAAACTGTTACACAAAAACCTACCGTAAAATTTATCATTATCCAAAATGATCTGTCTCATATTTTTGAGATTAACGCTGCTCTTGCTAATAATGAATTGGTTTGTTTTACAGGCGATCGCTATTTTGAAGGAACGAAATCCCTGTCTGAACAAATTCTTGGCAAAGAAACTAATTTCCCTGCAGGCCCGTTTTTAATTGCTTCCCGATTAAAAGTTCCGGTGGTTTTCGTTTATGTAATGAAAGAGCCCAATTTGCATTATCATTTATATGCCAGAGAAGCCAATGTAAAACATCGCGACGAAAAAGCTTTGCTGAAAGAATATGTACAAAGTGTAGAAACAATTATACAAAAGTATCCTTTACAATGGTTTAATTATTTTGATTTTTGGAATGATCTGAAAAATAAACAATAAAATAAACTATCGTTCTGCTTTAGATAAGCATTCTTTTATACTTTTAGGAAATCTTAAAATAAGGCATGAAAGAATACGACACGATTATTATTGGCTCAGGAGTTGGAGGTTTAGCAACAGGTATCTGTCTGGCAAGGGCCGGACAAAAAGTTTTAATTCTGGAACAGCATTATGTTCCCGGGGGCTGGAGTCACAGTTTTACTTTAAACGGACAGCGTTTTAGCCCAGGTGTACATTATGTAGGATTGCTTGAAGAAGGATCCTCTACCAACGAACTGTATCGTGGTCTGGGAATTGCCAATGATCTGGTTTTTTTCCGAATGAATAAAAATGCTTACGAACATTGCTTAATCGGCGATAAAACATTCCATCTTCCGGCAGGAATTAATAACCTTAAAGAAACACTTTCTGCACATTTCCCTTCCGAAGAAAAGAACATTGACGAATATCTTTCATTAGTTCAAAAAGTAAGTTATGAATTGCAGTTAATTCCAAAATTAAAAGGCTGGTGGCAAAAAATAACGGTACCATTCCGAACCAAACATTTTGGAAAATTTGCTTTGTTCCCTTTAAAAAAAGTGGTCGGATGGCATGTTAAGGATCCTATGCTGAAAGCAGTTCTTAATATCCAATGTGGGGATCACGGGCTTCCACCCAACAGGGCCTGTTTCCCCGTACACTGTTCTGTAATGAGCCATTATTTTGATGGCGGTTATTATCCAATGGGCGGCGGTGGCGGTATCGTAAAGGCGATGACAAACGGAATAAAAAGACATGGAGGCGAAGTCCGCGTGCAGCAAAACGTTCAAAAAATCATTATTGAAAATAAAAAAGCCGTCGGAATTGAGTTTGAAAACGGCGAAAAAATATTTGCTAAGAACATTGTTTCCAATGCTGATCCTTCAATCACCTATTTACAATTGATAGAAAAAGAACACCTCAGCAATTCACTGATCAGGAAACTTCAAAATACAAAATACTCTGTTACTTCTCTGATTTTATTCCTGACATTAGATATTGATGTTACCCAGTTTAAAATTGACTCCGGAAATATCTGGATGATGAAAGATGAAAATGACGATGCTAATTTCGAAGATTTAATGAATAATAACATTGCAGAAGGCGATTCATTCCCTGCTGTTTTTATAAGCTGTACCACGCTTAAAGATCCGGCAAGTTTCAATGGAAGATATCATAATTTCGAAATTGTTACTTATGTAAATTATGACCATCTCGATGATTTTAATGGCTTAGACGATTACCACAATGAAGACTATAAAATCTTCAAGGAAAAAGTCACCAATAAACTGATGAACAATGTCGAAAAAATAATCCCGAATGCAAAACAACACATCATACAAGCCGAACTAGGAACTCCAAAGACCAATGAATTTTATATCAATTCCACAAAAGGGAATGTGTACGGAACCGAAAAAACGCTTAGTCAGGTAGGGCCTTTTGCTTATAAAAACAAAACCGAGATAGATAACTTATTTCTTTGCGGAGCCTGCACGCTTTCACACGGTGTTACCGGCGCAACTTATTCGGGCATTGCGGCGGCAGCCTTGATTTTAGACTGTACCCCGGATGATTTGCTAATTGAAGATACCGATCAGAAAATACGAATTTACGATGCCGAAGATGCTTCAACATGGCCGCAATGGGTGCATACAAAGCGGTCAGATAAAATCCGAAAATTCATTCCAAAAAATTAACTACTTTTGCGATAACCAAAGCCAAAAACCAAAATGAAAAATGTTCTTGTAATTTATTATACACAATCCGGACAACTGGGATCGATTGCGCAAAATATTGCAAAACCGTTTCTGAATTCAGAGGATATAAAGGTAACTTTTTACGAAATACAATTAGAAAAACCTTTTCCGTTTCCATGGGACAAAACTTCATTTTTTGATGCTTTCCCGGAAACTTTTCTTCAGATTCCAACAGAATTAAAACCTGTTCCGGAAGAGATTTTAAATACAAAATTTGATTTAATATTGTTTCATTATCAGGTTTGGTACTTATCACCTTCTATTCCCATCAATTCTTTTTTGAAAAGTGATTCAGCCAAAAAAATACTGAACAATACGCCTGTAATCACCATTAGCGGTTCCCGTAATATGTGGATCATGGCGCAGGAAAAAGTCAAAGTTTTATTGCAGGAAGCCAACGCAGAATTAGTTGGAAATGTAGCTTTGGTAGACCGTGTCGGAAACTTAATTAGTGTGATTACCATTGTAGAATGGATGTTCTCCGGAGTAAAGAAAAAGTATTTAGGTATTTTTCCGTTACCGGGAGTTTCAGATAAGGATATCCTGGAATCGGATAAGTTTGGAGAAGCTATACTTTCTGATTTTAACCAGCATAAATTAGAGGAATTACAGCCAAAGCTGGTAGCCATCGGAGGAGTAAAAATTAGTCCGTATTTGGTAACAGTAGACAAAACGGCCAATAAAATTTTCAATAAATGGTCAAACCTTATTTATAAAAATCAAAAAAACAGAAAAATACTGCTTAAGCTATTTTATGTTTATTTATTCCTTGCGATATGGTTAATCTCACCAATAGTATATATATTGCACCTTATTACGTACCCAATTAAGTTAAATATCATAAAAAAACAAACTCAATATTATCAGGGAGTTTAGTAGACGAAATTAGATTATGTTTGAAGTATATATTACCAAAGCCGCAAAATATTTGCCCAATGAAGCTGTTTCAAATGATGAAATGGAAAACTTTTTAGGCCTTATCAACGATACTGCTTCAAAAGCAAGACGTATTATTTTGCGCAATAACAAAATTACAAGCCGATATTACGCAGTTGACAAAACAGGAAAAAGTACACACAGCAATGCCGAACTGACCCGAAATGCTGTTGAACAATTATTTGATGACAGCTTTACGTCTCAGGACCTGGAAGTACTTTCCTGCGGAACCTCAACACCTGATATTTTTCTTCCATCGCATGCCGCAATGGTACACGGATTATTAAAAAATAAATCAGTAGAATTAAACTCATCAACAGGAGTTTGCTGCGCCGGAATGAATTCATTAAAATTCGGTTTTCTTTCGGTAAAGTCCGGAAATTCAAAAAATGCTGTCTGCACTGGGTCTGAAAAGGTATCCACATGGCTTTTAGCACAAAAATACAATCCTGAAACAACCAATCTGAAAAACCTTGAGGAGCAGCCAATAGTTGCTTTCAAAAAAGATTTTTTACGCTGGATGCTTTCTGACGGAGCTGGTGCCTTCTTATTGGAAAACAAACCAAAAGGGCCAATCTCCCTTAAAATAGAATGGATGGAAGCTTTTTCGTATGCTTACGAATTGGAAACATGCATGTATGCCGGAGGCGATAAATTAGAAAATGGCGACATTAAATCATGGAGCGATTATGCCCCGGAGGAATGGCTGAACGAATCTGTTTTTGCCATCAAACAGGATGTGAAATTATTGGATGAATTTATTCTTTCTAAAGGAGCCGAAAGCATGAAAGATGCTATGGTCAAAAATAATATTACGGCTGATCACGTTGATTATTTTATTCCTCACGTTTCTTCTAACTTTTTTGTAGAAGGATTGAAAAAAGGATTAACAGAAAAAGGAATCGGAATGGCTGATGAAAAATGGTTCATGAATCTTTCCAGAGTTGGAAATGTGGGTTCTGCTTCTATTTATTTAGCTTTGGAAGAATTAATGAATTCCGGTAATTTGAAAAAAGGAGACCGCATTCTTTTATCTGTTCCGGAAAGCGGAAGATTCTCTTTCGCATACGCTTATTTAACCGTTTGCTAATGAAAACAACATTACTTTTAGAAAAAGAAGCTGTCGAGAATTTATTGCCGCAAAAGTTTCCTTTTGTAATGGTCGATAAAATGTATTCGTTTACCGAAACTTCATTGGTTTCCGGTCTGAATATTAAAGAAGATAATATCTTTTCTGACAATGACTTTTTTCTCGAAGCTGGTTTAATTGAGCACATGGCACAATCTGTAGCCTTACATACCGGATATGAGTTTTTTTTGAAAAATGAAAAAGCACCAACAGGTTATATTGGTTCTATTAAAGAAATTGAAATTAAAAAGTTGCCTAAAGTCAACGATACAATACAGTCTACGGTAACCATCATTCAGGAATTTGCAGGAATCACTTTGGTCGATATCGTAACAACTTTGAACAATGAAGAAATTGCCAACGGGCAAATGAAAACCGTTTTAGCTAAATAATACTTGTATGAGAACTGCAGTTGACATTCAAAATTACCTGCCTCACAGAGCACCACTGCTTATGGTGGATTTAATTTTAAATATAGACGCTAATTTCGTAGAAACCGTTTTTCTGATAAAAGAAGATAATATTTTTGTAAGTAACGATGTTTTTATAGAAGCAGGTCTAATAGAAAACACAGCACAAACCTGCTCTGCGATAGTTGGGAAAAAATATTTTTTTAACGAGAACGGAACAGAGAATGAAGATGTAAATATAATTGGTTTTATCAGTGCCATAAAAAACCTGATCATACACGAACTACCGAAAGCTTACGATACAATTGTAACCAGAGCAAATTTGGTTTCGAAATTTGACGGCGGTGATTATACTTTATGCACCATGAGCTGCGAAAGTTTACTTGGAGAAAAAAAACTTTTAGAATGCGAAATTAATTTGTTCATTCAAAAGTCAATTTCGATAGCTGACTAATTTAAATTATCAAAATGACTTTAAAAAAATTCTTTATATACATCTTAATTCGATTTGGTATTTTTGTTCTAATATTTGGAGGTTATCTTTTATATTATGACCGTTTCGACAAAAACGATCATGGCTATCATCCTGGAGATGTAGGAGATGCAGGAGCTTTGCTTACAATTTTATTTATTTTTATTTCATTTGCAATCACTTTTATCATTGAGATGATATATTTGTCAATCACAAAAAAAGAAAGTATGATTGTTTTTTTTATAACAATAGTTTTATTATTATTAATATCTTACGCTTTACTACATCCTAGTCCTTATTAAAAAAATCATGGAAAAAGAAAAAGTACCACAGGACAAAGGCAATTTAACCAAAAACAACCTGAAAGAATTGCTGTATGCCACCGATGAAAACGGAGATTACACTACAACTTTGAGCACTGGATGGGAACCCAAAACTATCGCCCTTTCCAATTCTATCGATGATATAAAGGAAAGGATTGCCGAAGCCAGACTTCAGGTCGAAAATGGGGAAGTGAGCCCGATTTATTATTATATGGAAGTTAACAAAATGGATATCACGATTCTGGCAAGTTATGTCGGAATGTGGAAATGGCGTGTAAAAAGACATTTCAAACCAGCCGTTTTTACAAAATTAAACGATAACGTTTTACAGAAATATGCCAACGCTTTTGAAATTTCAACAGCCGAATTAAAAAATATCAAAAAAGACTAATGCAAACTAATTTCACACATCATCAATCTGCTCACTGCGAAAACGGAGTAGCTTCGAATTTGTTAAAAAACAACGGACTGAATATCAGCGAACCGATGGTTTTTGGAATTGGCTCAGGACTTCTTTTCGTGTATCTTCCTTTTATAAAAGTAAATCACGCCCCGGCAATTAGTTACAGGACTTTACCAGGACAGATTTTCAATAAACTGGCAAGCCGTTTGAACCTAAAAATAAAAAGACAAAAATTTTCTTCTCCCGCAAATGCAACTGCGGCACTGGATGCGAATTTAAAAAACAATATTCCAACCGGATTACAAGTTGGTGTTTATCATCTGAGTTATTTTCCTGATGAATACCGTTTTCATTTTAACGCTCACAATCTGGTGGTTTACGGCAAAACGGAAACCGATTATTTAATAAGCGACCCTGTAATGGAAAGCGTTACTACTTTAACTCATGACGAATTAGACAAGGTACGTTTTGCCAAAGGTGCTTTTGCGCCAAGAGGACAAATGTATTACCCGATTCAGATTCCTAAGGATGTTGACCTGAAAAGCGCGATCCTAAAAGGAATCAGAAATACGTGTCGCGATATGCTGGCGCCAATGCCAATTGTTGGAGTACGCGGAATTAAATTTGTTTCAAAACAGATTAGAAAATGGCCCGTAAAACACGGTACTAAAAAAGCCAATCATTATCTGGCACAAATGGTAAGGATGCAGGAAGAAATCGGTACCGGAGGCGGTGGTTTCCGTTTTATTTATGCTGCATTTTTACAGGAAGCTTCCGTTATTTTAAATAATGAAGAATTGAAAGTTCTTTCTAAGGAAATGACACAAATTGGAGATTCATGGCGTGATTTTGCCGTTGAAGCTTCCCGGATTTATAAAAACAGAAGCGCCAAAGAAGATGCTTACAATGCCATTGCCGATGAACTTCTGGACATCGCCAACAGAGAAGAAATCTTTTTCAAAAAACTAAAAAAAGCAATCAGCTAGATATATTTTGCATCCCATTATTAAAATAGAATCCCTCACGAAAAAGTACAAAAATGCAGAAATGTATTCTTTGAACGATTTTTCGCTGAACATATACGAAGGCCAGATTTTTGGATTATTAGGTCCGAATGGCGCCGGAAAAACAACTTTGATTTCCATGCTTTGCGGATTGGTAAAACCAACTTCAGGCCATTTTACTATTAATGAACTGAGCTACGCGAACCATTCTTCAAAAATTAAAAAAATTATTGGTGTTGTACCGCAGGAATATGCTTTATATCCAACCTTGACAGCCAGGGAAAACCTCCATTATTTTGGAAGTATGTATGGTTTGAAAGGATCTTATTTGAAAGATAAAGTGATAGAAACTTTAGATCTTTTGGGTCTTTTGAAATTTGCCGACAAAAAAATCGAAACATTTTCCGGCGGGATGAAACGAAGAGTCAATCTGATTGCCGGAATCCTGCACAATCCGAAAGTTTTGTTTTTGGATGAACCAACTGTTGGTGTTGACGTTCAGTCTAAAAATGCGATTATAGATTACCTGAAATTCTTAAATCAAAACGGAACTACGATTATTTACACCTCGCATCATTTGGCTGAAGCCGAAGATTTCTGTACCAATATTGCCATCCTGGACCGGGGCAGCATTTTTGCACAAGGCACTCCTTCGGATCTGATTGCTGCTACTCCTGAAGCCAGAAATCTCGAAGAAGTTTTTATTTCATTAACCGGTAAAAACTTAAGAGATGATTTATAAAATCTGGATGTCGGTTGTAAAAGAATTTTTACTCCTTAAACGCGATTTAGGCGGTTTGATTATTTTGTTTATAATGCCGCTGGTACTTGTTATCACGGTAACTTTAATACAGGACAGCACTTTTAAAGCGGTCAGTGATACAAAAATTCAGATTCTATTAGTCGACAATGATAAAGGTGCTGTTTCTAAAACCGTTTTTGATAATTTAGAAAAAAGCAATTTGTTTAGCGTTGTCACTCAGATTGACAATAAACCCATTACAGAAGAAATGGCCAAAGAAGCCGTTTACAAAGGAAAGTTTCAATTGGCTATTGTAATTCCGCAGCATCTAAGTGTAGATTTACAAACCAAAATTGATCAGAATGTAGCCAAAATTGTCAGCAGTATGGGTTTAACCGACAGCACGGCAACAGTGGAGTCTTCCAGAATAATCAAAGAAAAAGAAGTCAAATTATATTTTGACCCGGCGGTTCAGATGAGTTTCAAAAATGCTGTCATGAGTTCTATTGACAAAATGATTTCTCAGATCGAAACCAAATCCATTTATACGACTTTTCAGAATCAGCTGGGAGAAGGTACTGCTTCATTCGAACAAAAAAGTTTTATTACTTTCAAGGAAATCATTCCAAAAATAAACAACAAGGAGATTCGTCCCAATTCGGTGCAGCACAATGTTCCGGCCTGGACACTTTTTGCAATATTCTTTATTGTAATTCCGTTGTCTATCAATATAGTAAAAGAAAAATCACAGGGTACATTTGTACGATTAATGACCAATCCGGTTTCTAATCTGGTTGTCATAACAGGTAAAACAATCACGTATTCTGCGATTTGTATGATTCAGTTTTACATGATGGTTGCAGTTGCCATTTTCCTGTTTCCACATATTGGCCTGCCTCCTTTAAATATTGAAGGGCATTTGTTTTTAATGAGTGTTGTCGCTTTATTTTCGGGATTTGCTGCTATCGGATTCGGAATTTTATTAGGTACTGTTGCCAGTACGCAAGAACAATCTGCTCCGTTTGGTGCAACGAGTGTTATTATTTTAGCGGCAATTGGCGGAGTCTGGGTTCCCGTTTTTGCAATGCCCAAAATCATGCAGATCATTGCCAAATCGTCTCCTATGAATTGGGGACTTGAAGCCTTTTACGATGTTTTATTACGCAACGTCACATTATTAGAAATCATTCCAAAAATAAGTTTATTGTTTTTATTTTTTATCATCACAACCTCGATCGCATTATTTTATGACAAAAAGAAAAGAACAGTTTAACGAGGCAACTGAGCTGACGGTAACGCACGAAATCAGAATTCGTTTTAACGAAACTGATCCGCTTGGGATTGTCTGGCACGGAAACTATATTACCTATTTTGAGGACGGAAGAGAAGCGTTTGGGCGTCAGCACGGACTTACTTACCTGGATATTGGAAACACAGGTTACACTACTCCAATTGTGAAATCAAAATGCGAACATAAATTATCCCTTCGTTACGGCGATGTGGTAACCATAGAAACAACAGTTGTAGATACACCTGCCGCCAAAATGATTTACCGTTTCAGAATAATTGACGACAAGGGAGAAGTAGCCTGCACCGGCGAAACCGTTCAGGTATTTTTAGACAAAGAAGGAAACTTAATGCTGACCAATCC
>JBDTNT010000160.1:0-14018 GCA_039933615.1 Flavobacterium sp.
TAATTCTCTAAAAACCAATCCCAATCAAAATAAGAGGTGTTTTTCAGTGCCCTCTCTAAAACTTAGAGGGCTTTTTACATGAATTAAATTAACCTAATATTTCTTCATTCTCACTTCTTCATTCTCACTTCTCTATTCTTCATTCAAAAAACTACTTAAAATTCGCAATCCCTTCTTTCAGCCATTGTAAATATTCTTCAACTCCAACATAACTAATAGTAGGTTTTGAAGTGTGTAGATTTTTACCTTCCAAGTCAGTGATGACATATAAAGGCTGCGTATTAGTTTTATATTTTGAAATCATAAAGTCTGTCCATTTATCGCCAACCGTGATGATTTCGTCTCCTGAAGCTGTTTTAAACTGCTCATTTTTTGGCAATTCTCTTTTATCATCGACGTAAAGGGAAATCAAAACAACATCATTTTTTAATATTGGTAAAATTCTTTCGTCAGACCAGACATTGTTTTCCATTTTTCGGCAATTTACGCAGGCATAACCTGTAAAATCTAACATAATTGGTTTCTTTACGGATTTTGCAAAGGCTACTCCATCTTCGTAATCATGAAATACCATTATCCCATGAGGGCCTAACTCTGCTCCTTCGGGCAATCCTTCTTGTGAACCGGCATTTGAAACACCTGATCCTCCTACTCCAAATGGACTTTCACTATATTGGGGAGGTGGTGGAAATGCACTAATCAGTTTCAATGGCGCCCCCCAAAGTCCTGGAATCAGATAAACCGTAAAAATCAGCGTAAGCAATCCTAAATACAATCTTCCAACAGAAATATGCTGTAAAGGACTATCATGCGGCAAAGTAATTTTGCCGAATAAATATAACGTCAGAGCTGCGAAAATAGCGATCCAGATTGCTATAAAAACTTCTCTTTCCAGAAAATGTAATTGTAAAACCAAATCAGCATTGGATAAGAATTTGAAAGCCAGAGCCAATTCTAAAAATCCTAAAACGACTTTTACCGTATTCAGCCAGCCGCCGGATTTTGGTAGTGAATTCAGCCAGCCAGGGAACATTGCAAACAACATAAACGGCAATGCTAAAGCCAATGAAAAGCCTAACATTCCAATTACAGGGGCAACTCCTCCATTTGAAGCAGCTTCCACTAGCAAAGTTCCAACAATTGGACCTGTACACGAAAAGGAAACAATAGCCAAGGCCAGTGCCATAAACAATATTCCAACTATTCCACCTCTGTCTGCTTGTTGGTCTACTTTATTTCCCCATGAATTTGGCAGCAGGATTTCAAAAGCTCCCAAAAATGAAGTGGCAAAAATGATCAGTATAATAAAGAATATCAGGTTAAACCAAACATCTGTTGACAACGCATTCAATGCATCTGCTCCAAATATTTTGGTTACAATTAGACCTAATATCACATAAATAGCAATAATTGAAAATCCGTAAATAATCGCATTTCGAATTCCTTTTGCCCTGCTTTTACTCTGTTTGGTAAAGAAACTTACTGTCATCGGAATCATCGGGAACACACAAGGCGTCAACAATGCTGCAAAACCGGACAAGAAAGCAATGAAAAATATAGACCACAAACTTCTTTGCGGAGCCGGAGCCGGAACTTCTTCTTTGTCTGACGTTTGTGCTGCTTCTGTTTTTGCTTTTTCTACCGAAGGAGCAACTACTGCTTTCGTTAAAGTATCAACGACCAAGCCCGGTCTTTTTGTTTCATCTAATTTTGCTTCCGAAACAGTAGCAAGAGTTGGCATCTGGAAAGATGATGGAATTGCAATTGAGAATTTCTTACTTGAATTGATACAAACTTCTTTACAAACCTGAAAGTCAAAATCAACATCTACTGTTTTTAAGTTTGGATTTATAATCGAAATTTGCTGTTCGATATGTGCTTTCCCTTCAAAGAAAGTTTCGTTGACACCAAAAATATCATTAAAAGCCGTTTTGGTTTTTCCTTCTTTGGCTTTGCCAACTAAATTATAATTCCCTTTTTGGTTTTTAAATACAATTTCCAAGGGAAGCGGGCCTCCATCCGGAGTGAATTGCGAATACATATGCCATTCTTTTTCTATTGTCCCATCAAAAATCAAAACAGCATTGCTTCCTGATTTCTTTTCAATTTTAGCAGTCCATTTTACAGGCTCTAAAATTTGGGCATTACCTTTTGCAAAAGCAAAAATGAAAAATAACAAAAATACAATGGTTTTATTCCAAACATTTTTTGATATAATCGTTTGACGGGATTGAGTAAAGTTCATTATTATAATTCTATTTTAAGTATTTTATTCGTAGTTTTTTCTATTTTGAAACGTTCATCCTGGCGAATTCCAACAATCCATACAATCTGATTATCAGAACACAAAATCCATGTTTTTTCTTTTTCTAAAAGGGATAATTTTTCATCTTTAAAAAGCTTACTCACTTTTTTAGACTTCCCTTCCATTCCAAAAGGATGAAAAACATCCCCTTCATTCCATTTACGTAAAATCAAAGGAAAATGGATTTTTTCGGCGTCAACAAAGATAGCCTTATTTGATTCTATAGTAATGTCATCTACCTGACAAAGCTTCAAATTTAAGGGAAAATTAACTTCTGAATCATTTTCATTAATTTCATATTCTTCATTTTCGCTGACTTCCGAAATCGGGCTTAAAATCAATGCATCCCTGTTTTTCAATAACCTGAATTCCTCTGCAAAAACCTGTTTTCCAGACTGCCCGTCCACTAAATCGTAAATATCATTCCATGCCAAAAATCCAAACTCATTCAGCCACTGATACAAATACGATTTATAATTGGGTAATTTCTTAAGCTGATTTAAATCGAAATGAATGTCATCACCATCCTCTTTGGCCACTTGCTGATAAATCATAATCGATGCATCTTCAACCATTTCCTGCGATTCCTGCAAAAAAGATTGTGTTTTCTTAAAAGCATTCAAAAAATTAGGATTGATTTCTTTTAAAATCGGAACCAAATCATGACGGATTTTATTCCGAAGGTATTTATTGGACGCATTACTGCTGTCTTCCCGCCATTCTATATTATTTTCCTGGGCATATTTAAGAATTTCATCTCTCGAAAAAGGCAAAAGAGGGCGAATAATTTTATCGTTTTGTTCCGGAATTCCCGTCAGTCCTTCCAATCCGGTGCCTCTTGTTAAATTTATAATGAAAGTTTCGAGATTATCATCGGCATGGTGCGCCGTTAGAATATAATCGAAATTTTCGCTGTCCAAAAGTTCATAAAACCAGCTGTAGCGCAATTCACGGGCGGCAACCTGAGTCGAAAGTTTGTAATCTTTTGCAAAAGCTTCTGTATCAAACTGAGTTATAAAAACAGGAATTTTATTTTCATGACAATAATCCTGAATGAAATTCTGATCTCCAAAACTTTCTAATCCGCGAAGTTGAAAATTACAATGTAAAACAGCGATTTCAAACGGTAATTGTTGTAGTAAATGCAGTAAAACCATACTGTCTAAACCACCGCTTACAGCCAGAAATAATTTCTTGTTCTCTAAAAAAGAAAATCTAGATGTGATATGATTTTTAAAATTTGAAAACATTTATAAGTATAAAATTAAATTTTATCAATTCTGATAACAAGTTTTATTTGTAAGATTTTATGCGCTAATTTATATGTTTTTATTTAAAAAAACATTCTTTCGTTGTAAAATAATTTACAATTATGAAATTCATAAATTCTTACCCTTCATTTTAAATTTCTTTTTATTGCAAAACCTCATGCATTGCTTTCGCTTTTAACAAGCATTCTTCATATTCTTTTTCCGGAATAGATTGTGCTGTAATTGCACTTCCCACAGAAAATGAAACATATTGATTTTCCTGATTGTATAAAATACTTCGGATTACAACATTAAAATCAAAATCACCGGAAGGAGTAAAATAACCTACTGCACCGCTGTACAAACCACGCTTGGTTTCTTCCAGGTTTTCAATGATTTTCATGACTGAAATTTTTGGTGCACCGGTCATACTCCCCATTGGAAAAGTTGTTTTTAATACATCAACCGGAGAATATTGCGGATCTAATTTAGAAGTTACAGTCGAAATCATCTGATGCACCTGCAAAAACGAAGAAATCTTGCAGAGTTCCTTCACTTCTACCGAACCTTTTTGAGCAGTATGTGATAAATCATTTCGAACCAAATCGGTAATCATGATATTTTCAGCGCGTTCTTTTGCGTCAGTTTCCAGATATTGTCTTGAAATTTCATCTTCCACCGGGTCTGAAGAACGTTTAGAAGTTCCTTTTATCGGTTGGGAAATTAAAGTATCTCCGGATTTTTTCAAATAACGTTCCGGTGAAGCGGACAATAAAAATTGTCTGTTGTTTTTAAAGAAAACCGAAAATGGCGCCTGTGAAATAGCATTTAGTTTTTGAAATTTTTCCAGTGGATTTATAATTGCATCTTCAGCAAAAAATTCCATACAAAAATTGGCCTCATACATATCTCCTGCGTAAATATGCTCCAGCATTTTCGTCACTTTTTGTATATAAAATTCTTTTGAAATTCGTTGCTGAACCAGAATTTTATTCAATGTTTCAAAAGCATCAAACTGGCTTTGAACAATTTCTTGAAAATCATCTTCTACTTCATCATCACACAGAAACAAATACTGGATTTCAAGTTGGTTTCCCTTCAATAAAAATATTTTTTTCGGCTGAAAGAAAAATAAATCCGGGAAATTCAATCCGTCAAAATTTGAAGACTTTAAATTTTCAACATTGTTTTTGAGATCGTAGGCCAGATAACCAAAAAGCCAGTCTTTTGTATTCGATTGATATTGTTTTAAATCGTCGAAAGCATTATGAAAATCAGTTTTTAAAGAAGTAAAAGCATCTGCGGCAAGCAGACAATCGAAGTTTGAATATTCCTGCGGATACGAATTGCTGTCCAAAAAAACAATCTCCCGAAATTGTTGTGCCCAAATCAAAAGCAGTTGTTTAAACTGCTCCGGATCCGCAATATGTTTATGGATTGTAACTCTCAAAAGTGGTATAATTTAGACTTCAAAATTACGACAAAAAAAATCCTTCAATAAAATAATACTTAAAAATTATTGGCACGCTTTTTAGTACACGGGATTAATACCAATTCCTAAACTTATTTGCCTGTGATAAAAAAACTACTCTCGCTGTTTTTAACGAAAAAATATATTTACATCGTGTAAATAAGTCTTTTATTAATCAACCCTTTACCCTTTTATGAAAACAATTGTAAAATTAAGTTTGACCTCAATGGTCGTGATCGCATTACTATTTTCCTGTAAAAAATCGGATGGATCCGTTGGCGAACAAACTGGTGATTCTGTCGCCAATACAACAGACACTACTGCAGTTTCGTCCTCAGCAGCAGTAGAAAAAAAAGACAGCAAGCAAAAATTTATCCGAACGGCCGATCTTAAGTTCAAAGTCAGGAATGTAGCAAAATCAACTTATGCAATTGAAAATGCAGTTCAGAAATTTGGAGGATTTGTTACTTACACCAATCTGCAAAGCAACATTCAGGAGCAGATTAAAACTAAAGTCAGTCAGGACAGCACTTTAGAAACCACAAAATACACAGTTGAAAACAATGTCACCATTCGTGTACCCAACACGCAACTGGATACCGTGATTAAAACTATTGCCAAACAAATCGATTTTCTGGACTTCAGGGTAATCAAGGCAGATGATGTTTCCCTAAAACTGTTATCGAACCAGCTTTCCCAGAAAAGAAGTGCTGCAACCGAAAAAAGAGTAGAGAAAGCAATCGACACCAAAGGCAAAAAGATAAACGATATAATGGAAGCCGAAAATGCTTTGGCCAATCAAAAAGAAACAAAGGATAATTCCATAATCGATCATTTGTCGATGCAGGATCAAATTAACTTCAGTACAATTACACTTCAGCTGTATCAAAACGAAACTATCAGGCAGGAAATAACAGCAAGTGAAAAAGACAGTCGGGAATACAAACCAAATTTAGGAATACAAATAATTGATTCCTTAAAAAGCGGGTGGTATATTCTTGAAGCTATATTTGTATTTCTGCTTAATCTCTGGCCGTTTATTTTATTAGGTGCTGGCGGCTTTTTCTTATATCGAAAATACGGTAGAAAATAATTCAAAACTGTTAATAAATCAGCAATTTAATAAGAAAAAATTCATTATATTTGATATAGGCTTGAATTAATCCCAAAATAGGATTGTTTTGATTGTAGAATTCTTAATAAAAAGTCTTGAAAAAATAGTTTTCATTTTATTGGAGGATTCAAAATTGTAATGTTTATCAGCAAATAATTTATATTTTTTAACCTATTTTAAAAATCCTAGTATTATGAAAATTGCTACCATCATTATCCGTACCCTTATTGGGCTTTTGCTTCTTTTTGCCTCCATCAGCTATTTTTTTAATTTAATGCCGGCTGAACCAATGACAAATGATAACTTTAAAGCTTTCAACATGGGATTAGTTGCCTCCACTTATTTGTTCCCGTTAGCAAAATCAATCGAGTTGATTTGCGGAATCGCTTTCGTATCCGGACGTTATGTGAGTCTCGCCAATCTGTTGATCCTTCCGATTACCGTAAACATTCTATTTATTAATTATTTCATGTCTCCGGAAAAATTGCCAATTGCAGTATTGCTGTTCCTTGCCAATTTATTTTTGATATACAGATATTGGGATAATTACAAAAGTGTTTTTAGAGCATAAAAATAATTTTACTTAGAGAAATGAAAACCCGACACAAAAAATGTCGGGTTTATTATTTTAATTTTCTCTATTGTGTTTTACCCAAACAAGCTCGGAAGTATCATAACCGATTTCTTTTGCTTTCTTGAGATAATCCATCTTAATGTTTTCCGGGATTGTAGTTTCTCTCGAAAGGATCCACATGTATTTTAGACTTTCTCCCGCAACAAGTGCATATTTGTAATCTGCATCTATGGCGAGCACATTATAACCGGAATAAAAAGGACCAAAAAAGGAGACTTTTAGCATACCTACATTGTCCTTTTTGACAAACCTGGCTTTCCCTATACTTTGTTCCCACTTGTCTTTTTTGACATCATAGCCCTTATTATCAACTTTTATAGTTCCGTTATTATTTAGAGAATATTCTGCTGTTACATTATTCAGTCCTTTTTCATATTTGAAATCCAATCTGGCAATCTCGTACCATTTTCCAAGATATCGGGTCTTATCAAAATTCTCTACCGCAGTTGCAGACTTAGGAATAGTTGAACCACAAGAATATAACATTACAGCAATTCCCGCTCCTAACAAAACCGGAGCTATATATTTATTTTTCATGATGTTACCTTTTTACATTTTATATAAAGTTAACACGGGAATCAATAAATCATTTTACAGAATTATTTTTGACTTTTATATATTATGAAGCAACAAATCAATAGTTTATAGACCAAAAAAAACCGCCAGAATGTAAATCCTGACGGTTAGATATATTTTACGTATTAAATTATACGTGTAATGCTCTGTTATCTGTAGCTGCTAATGCTGCTTCTTTTACTGCTTCAGCAAAAGTTGGATGCGCATGACTCATTCTTGAAATATCTTCAGCAGAAGCTTTAAACTCCATTGCTGTAACTGCTTCCGCAATTAAATCTGCTGTACGCGCTCCAATCATATGAACACCTAAAACCTCATCTGTTTTAGCATCTGCAATAATTTTTACGAATCCGTCTAAATCTCCGCTCGCTCTTGCGCGACCTAGAGCTTTAAATGGGAAACTTCCCACTTTATATTCTTTACCCGAAGCTTTTACCTGCTCTTCTGTTTGTCCAACAGCAGCAACCTCAGGCCAAGTGTAAACAACACCAGGAATTAAGTTGTAATCGATATGTGGTTTTTGACCTGCTAATATTTCAGCAACCATAGTTCCTTCTTCTTCCGCTTTGTGCGCCAACATTGCTCCACGAACAACATCCCCGATAGCATAGATATTTGCAACATTAGTTTGTAAATGGTCGTTTACTTCTACCTGACCTCTGTCAGAAATTTTCACTCCGGCTTTATCAGCGTTTAATCCGTCTGTGTAAGGACGACGCCCAACAGAAACTAATGAATAATCGCCTTCAAGAGTAATTGTTTCTCCTTTTGCATTTTCAGCCTGAACAACAACTGCATCGCCGTTTCTTTCTACAGATTTTACTTTGTGGGAAACGTAAAATTTCATTCCTTGTTTTTTCAATACTTTAGTCAGTTCTTTAGACAAAGAACTATCCATTCCCGGAATGATTCTGTCCATGAACTCAACTACAGAAACCTGCGCTCCTAAACGCAGATAAACCTGTCCTAATTCGATACCGATAACTCCGCCACCAATAATAACCAAGTGTTTTGGAACTTCTTTTAAAGCTAATGCTTCTGTAGAAGTGATGATTCTTTCCTTATCAATTTTAATAAATGGCAAAGAAGATGGTTTAGAACCTGTTGCAATAATAGTATATTTTGCTTCAATAGTTTCAGAAGTTCCGTCCGCTTTAGCAACTGCAATGTGCGTTGCGTCTACGAAAGAACCTAAACCAGTAAAAACGGTAATTTTATTTTTCTCCATTAGGTAATTAACACCACCTACGGTCTGATCTACGACTGCTTGTTTACGGGCAACCATTTTCTCTAAATTGATTTTTACATCTCCTGAAACCTCGATTCCGTGATCTGCAAAATGAGCAATTTCAGCGTAATGGTGAGAAGAAGACAATAATGCTTTTGATGGAATACAACCTACATTAAGGCAGGTTCCTCCTAAAGCCGTATACTTTTCTACGATTGCTGTTTTGAAACCTAGTTGTGCGCAACGAATTGCTGAAACATATCCTCCGGGACCTGAACCTATAATGACTACGTCAAATGAACTCATAGTATTTGATTTTTTATTTTTAGCGGTTACAAAATTAAGGAATTAAGTTTTGTTTGAACTTTAAATTACAATGTTTTTTGTGTGAATTTTGAGGTTTGGTTTTACCGCAAAGTTCGCTAAGATTTACGCAACGGCTGGGTAAGTTTTTTTGGTTTCAGGTTTTTAAAAATTAAAAAAAAAATCTTATTTTAAATATTCTTTCTGATCTTCTACTTTTTTAAAAAATAGACGCAAAGATTTGGCTAAAGCCATTTTCTCTATTCTAATTTATATCTCCAGCTAAAGCTGGAGGCAATTCAAAATAAAACCTTACAATCTTAGTCACTCAGACCTCAGCAACTTAAAAAACCTTTGAGCCTATGCACTCTGAACCTTTGAGCCTCCTAAAAAGAAATCACCGTAGAATTCTTCACCTCACTAATCATAAAGGTACTTTGTGTACTTCCGATATGCTGTAAGGTTGTGAGTTTCGTCACCAGAAATTCGCGGTAGGCTTCCATGTCTTTTACGAGGACTTTCAGGATATAATCGTAATCACCGCTTACGTGGTGACATTCTAAAACTTCATTGAGCTGAATAACTTCACTTTCGAATTTGGTCAGGAATTCTTTGGTGTGCTGAATCAATTTTAAATGGCAGAAAACCACAAATCCTTTTTCGATTTTGGATTTTTCGACTAAGGCTACGTAGTTTTTTATTATCCCTTCGCGTTCTAACTTTTTGATACGCTCGTAAACAGCCGTTACAGAAAGATTGAGTTTTAGTGATAATTCCTTGGTTGTCTTTTTGCTATCGGTTTGTAACAAAACCAATAGTTTTTTATCTGTAGCGTCTAGAGTCATATTTTTTGCTTTTATGAAATGAAAAAAAATCTATTTGCACTTCATTTATAAATCAAAATTAAACAAATAATCCAAAATAATTAATTTTAATAGTTTTAAAATCTAATTATCAAACCAATCCTTGACTAATTTTCTAATATTACTTTATTTTGACTTGATTTCTGATGAAAACGAGTGCCCTAGCCCTGATGGGAGCGGCATCCTTTTTCCGGCTGCTGCCAGCCGGAAAAAGATACAGCGGACAGCAGGAAAAAGCTCCTGAAAAAACATAAATTTCAAAAACAATTTTAATTCAAAAACTAACTTAAACTAACTATAATGAAAGACTTTAACCCAGCAGACAAGATTCAGGACTTACAATATTTTGGTGAATTTGGCGGTGTGAATCCATCGATTTCAGATTCATCGACTTATACTTTTCTATCGGCAAAAACCATGTTTGATACTTTTGAAGGCAACATGGAAGGCTGCTATTTATATTCACGCCATTCATCGCCTAGTAATTTATACCTCGACCAGGCCTTGGCAGCTATGGAAGGCACAGAAACAGCCAATGTTTCGGCTTCCGGAATGGGTGCCATTACTCCTACTCTGTTACAATTGTGCGGCGCGGGTGACCATATCGTTTCGAGCAGAACAATTTATGGCGGTACCTACGCTTTCCTTAAAAACTTTACGCCTCGTTTTGGCATTGAAACCAGTTTTGTAGACATCACAAAATTAGATATTGTAGAAGCCGCGATTACTCCAAATACAAAAGTTTTGTATTGCGAAACGGTAAGCAATCCATTATTGGAAGTTGCAGATATTGCCGGTTTGGCAAAAATTGCTCAAAAACACAATCTGAAATTGGTGGTGGATAATACGTTTTCGCCATTGTCTGTTTCCCCGGCGAAACTGGGTGCTGATATCGTGATTCATAGTTTGACAAAATACATTAACGGAAGCAGCGATACGGTTGGTGGTGTGACTTGTGCCTCTAAAGAATTTATCAATGCTTTGAAAAATGTAAACAGTGGCGCCAGCATGCTTTTAGGACCAACAATGGACAGTTTGCGTTCTGCGAGTGTCATGAAAAATCTTCGAACACTTCATATCCGAATCAAACAACACAGTCATAACGCACACGTTCTGGCTGATAAATTTGAAAAGGACGGACTCAAAACAGTTTATCCGGGATTGAAAAGTCACCCGAGTCATGAGTTGTACAAAACGATGATTAATCCGGAATATGGTTTTGGAGGTATGCTGACAATTGATGTTGGAACGCTCGCTAAAGCCAATGAACTAATGGAACTCATGCAGGCCAGAAACCTGGGGTATCTGGCGGTAAGTTTAGGTTTTTACAAAACGTTGTTTAGTGCACCGGGAACTTCAACTTCCAGTGAGATTCCGTTAGAGGAACAAGCCGAAATGGGATTGACAGATGGTTTGATTCGTTTTTCTATTGGTTTGGATAATGATATTCAGCGTACTTATGAGATGATGAAAGCTTGTATGGTTGAGCTTGGGATCCTATAAAAGCAAAACATTTCTTTATAAATAAATTTGCAACATTATTTTTTTAGTTTGTTTAAATCCGCTGGAGATCTTTTCTTTAAGCGGATTTTTTTGTTGCCACAAATTACCTTTATCTTTTCATTGAAAATTCATTTGAAAATAATTCGTGTAATTGTAATTCGTGGTAAAAAAAAATAACCACAGATTAAAGGATTAAAAAAATTAAAAAATCTGTGTGAATCTTTTTATCCCGATAGCTATCGGGAGTGGCAATAAAATAAATTCGCGCCACTTTGTGCAACTCGTGACAAACAAAAACATCAAAAAAAGCCGTTCTGATTTTAGATTCAGAACGGCTTTTCCCATTTATAATTTATAACTAATAACTCGTTGAGTGTACTTAAACAATACTATATTTTGACGCGGATTTGACCGATTCGTTATCACGAAAACGTGGACAAAAACGGATTTTTTTAGGTTCTATATTTAAAATCAGTATAAATCCGCGTTTTTGCGGTAGCAAATTGGTGTCATCAGCGTTCTATACGTTGCATTTTAAAAATAGAATTACACCAACGGGTTAACTAATAATTCATAATTACACCAACGTTTCGACAGTATTCAGTTTACTGTTTTTTCTACTGAAACCAAAGTAAATGCAAAGACCAATAAGCAGCCAAATCGTGAAATAAATCCAGTTCCAAACGCTTAATTCGGCCATCATGTACAAACAGCAGATTAAACCTAAAAGCGGAATCAAAGATAATTTTTGTCTGAAAGCCCAAACTGTTAATCCAGCCAGCACAAATAAGAAAATCCACATTGGAATCTTGTGTTTGAATAAACTAAACCCGCTTTCGTATTTCAACGAATCATCGATTGGCAAACCTTTTACAACCTCAGCATATTTTGCATCAGCAGACTGGTATTGACTTAGTAAATGCTCTAAATCTGATGTTTCAGAAGTTTTATTCTGAACATCTATGCTTTTTAAATAATTGAAAACTTTTTCAGAATCATTTTTATCCAAAGAAGTGATAATATCTGATGAACTATTGATTTGGGTTTCATTGGTAATAAAACTCATTGTCGCTTTTTGATTATATCCAAACGCAAAAACCAATCCGATGATCAATAAAACCGGCATGATAAATTTTGAATTGATATAAGGTGTTTTAAATTTCCCTCTTGGAATCTCCGGTTTATTTTGTAAAACCAAAACTCCCGCACACACTAAAACGAATGCGAATAAAGTTCCGATACTACATAAATCGGTCACCATGGTAAGATTTAAAAATAAAGCTGGAATTGCAACCACAAAACCGGTTACGATTGTAGCGTAAGATGGCGTTTTGTATTTTGGATGGACTTTAGAGAAACGTTTCGGCAACAATCCGTCACGGCTCATACTCATCCAGATACGCGGCTGTCCCATTTGAAAAACCAATAAAACGCTCGCCATTGCAATTACAGCACTTACAGCAATAATTCCGGACATCCATTTTAGGTTTAATTTTTCGAATACAAATGCCAGTGGATCACCAACATTTAGTTGATTATAACTTACCATACCGGTCAAAACCAAAGCAATGGCAATATATAAGATGGTACAGATAATAATCGCCCACATCATTCCGCGTGGTAAATCTCTTTGCGGGTTTTTACATTCTTCTGCCGTTGTAGAAATGGCATCAAAACCGATATAAGCAAAAAACACTGCAGAAACTCCTTTTAATACGCCACTTACCCCATTTGGCGCAAACGGATCCCAATTGGCCGTATCTACATAAAATACACCAACTGCAATCACCAAAAGTACAATACACAGTTTTACGACAACCATCACGTTACTTGCGTTACGGGATTCTTTCATACCACGGTAAATCAAAGCTGTAATTAAGATAATAATCAATAAAGCAGGAAGATCGGCAACAAAGTGAAAAGAACCAAATAATACCGGTGAAGTTGTCCAGGCCGTGTAAGCAGATTGTAAAGCAGGTTCTAAATTTCCGAAAGTCTTACCGCTGTGCATTAAAGCCGTCGCGTTATCAAATCCGTTTGAAGCAGTTAAATAATCCATCTGAACCCATTGCGGGAGATCAATACCACCGCTGGCGAGGAGTCCCGTAAAATAATCACTCCACGATATGGCAACAGTTATATTTCCAACAGAATATTCCATGATTAGCGCCCAGCCGATAACCCAGGCTATAATTTCTCCAAAAGCAACGTAAGAATAAGTATAAGCACTTCCGGAAACTGGTACCATCGAAGCAAATTCTGCGTAAGCAAAAGCAGCAAAACTACAGGCAACAGCTGTAAAAAGAAACAGAAAAATTACTGCTGGTCCTCCATCGGCACTGGCTTTACCGATTGTACTAAAAATTCCTGCCCCAACAATTGCGGCAATACCAAAAGCTGTTAAATCACGTGCTGTTAAGTGTTTCCCTAACGCATTATGACCATCGGCTTCGTTTTTTGCAACTTGCTTCAGGATATCCTGTACGGTTTTTTTTCGAAATAAACTTGAAAATGCCATATGTGGTTTTACAATTAAAAATTAATATAATTCTAACTTTATGCTTTTATTTTGCAAATAATGCAAATTTTATCCTGAAATCAAATATATAAAACGATTTTGTTTTATGTGAGTTTTGAGAATATTTTTTTGTCCACTGATTTTTACGGATGAAACGGGTTTACACTGATTTTTTGTTTGCCACTAATTGCACTAATTTTTGCGAATTAAAATCTGTGCTATGTGTGGGCAAAAAATAATTCACGCAGATTTT
>JBDTNT010000161.1:0-3640 GCA_039933615.1 Flavobacterium sp.
TTAAAACTAAATAATTAGAATAAAATCGTACTATATAAAAACAAATCCAGATGAATTAATCTGGATTTGTTGCTTTTACCTCTTTCGTAATTTTTAATATTTTTTCTGACATATTACTCATCCAGATCAATTGTTCAATAACCATTTGGGCTTCCTGCATCTTTGCCTGGCGCGTTTCTTTGTCAAGATCATCATCTGTTGCCAGACGAGTGAAATTAATACGTTTCAATTCTTCAAATTGTAATGTCACATCTTCTTTATCAAAAAAAGTATCGGTCAGGATAGTTTCATTTTTTAAAATTGAAATGGAATGATCTAAATTCAATAATATCGTTTTTATAATATAATTAAAAGATTCCGACGCCGATGTGGTCTGATGCGACTGAATATAAGTCGACAGGGAAGCCAATGCCGAAAGCAGGGAATGATTTAGGACGACCAATTTATTGACCAGCGGAAGCGTTTTTTGTTTTGATTTCGGTTCCTGCATCATGCGCTGAAAAGACGTCATCAAATTCCCAATTTCTACAAAGGCGTTCTTCCTTGATAATCGGTAAGAAGTGGGTGTTTCTCCTTTCTTATTATAAAAATCTGCAATCTCCTTTAAATAATTTCTATTGGCGCGAATCGAATTTTCAATATGAACCGGCGTATTCAAAAATTCCCACGCAGGCCATAAAAACTGATTGGCAAGAAAAGCTAAAGTTGCACCAGTGAGAGAATCCAATATTCTAAACTGAATAACTTCAACAATATTAGGCGTAAGAATGCCATAAATAAATACGACATACATCGTTACGAATGTGGCACTTATTTTATAATTAATTTGTGTAAATGAAAGACCAAGCAACATACAAATAATAGAAAATATACTTAATGCAACATGATTTTGAATGACGGAAACTATCCCGAATGCTAGTAAACCACCTAAAATGGTTCCGAACATTCTGTTATAAGAGCGTTCTTTTGTTAATCCGTAACCAGGACGCATGATTACCACTATAGTAAGTAAAATCCAATATCCATTTTGAAAACTCAGAAGATCTCCGATAATCAAACCAATGAGAATAGTGATTGTAAGTCTGACTGAATGTCTGAAAATGGAAGATGAAAAACTTATGTTTTCCAGCAGAGTTCTTATTGGATAATATTGCGGAGTCAAAAACTTTTCCAGCTCCTTATCTTTGTCCTTTAGTTTATAAGACTGCATAGCAAGTGAAAACGCCCTTTGGATAATCTTAATTTTGCCAACCTGATTTTTAGCATATTTCTGCATATTGGTCAGCATGAGAACGCCTTCGTCAGCTTCCTCTTTTCCTAACGTTTTTTCATAATCAAAAATGGCAAATTCGAGAGCATCTATTTCATTTTTTAAATCATTTTTGTCTACATAAGCAGCGATGTGATTTACATTTTTAGAAAGCTTTTTTAAAGTTGAAGCCAGTTTATAAGCAACGTTCTGATATGTTCGCAAGACTTCAGGATGTTTGTCAAACTTTTCCAGCAGCCTGTTGTGATCAAATGACGTATATAATGCCAGTTCCTGAATTTCAATTAAAGTAATAAAGACAAGCAGCATTTTTCGATTCTGACTTGTTGCAGCAGAAGTATTCTGATTTCCAATCAATACTTTTCTAAGATCCTCATTGATTAAATTCAATTCAACCTGAAGCGCCAGCTGTTTTTCTGTAATCTTTTCACGATTCGCTTCAGGGCTCCACAAGTCGCCTCTTAATTTTAAATATTTGGCAGTTAACTTTATACCTTCAGCAATTTGTAATTCAACATATTTATAAGGCTGTACAAAATGAAATACAAGTGATACAATCAGATACAAAATACCTCCAATAAAAATAAAACCAGAATATTCTAAAGCATCCAAGCCTTCATGTAAATGTCCAAATGATAATGAAATTGAAAGTAAGGCAGAAAAGGAAACCAAAGTTGCCCGTTGCCCATAAACAGAAATCATACAGCACAGAAACAATAACAATCCTAAAAAGGGATAAAATAATATTGGAAAAGGATACGCAAGATTGACCAGTAAATTAACTCCCGAAACTATAAATGAAGCAACAATAAGACCTTTTACCTTATGCGCTAAAGTACTGGGGATATCACTCGGATACGTATAGAAAGCTCCTAAAGCGATAGTAAAACCAATTTCGAAATGTCCCAGAAAGTTTAAAATTAAAACAGGTACAACCGAAGCAATCGTTACTTTTGAAGCATTGAGAAAAGAGGTACTATTGGTGAATTTCGCGATACGATCAAACATATATAGAGGTTTACAAGCAAAGGTAAGAATTGTACGAATTATTTTGGCACAATTATAGATGAGTTTTTAATAAGGATACAAAATTGATATTAATATGTTGTTTAGAATTATTCATTGACTATTTTTTACTATTTTTGCCAGCTGAATTATTAAAATAAAATTCAGTGTTTTCAGTAGATAATACATAAATTAATACAAATGATTTTACCAATTGTAGGATACGGTGATCCAGTTTTAAGAAAAGTGGGTGAGGCAATTACGCCGGAATATCCAAACTTAAAAGAGATTTTAGCAAACATGTATGAAACCATGTACAACGCTTATGGTGTTGGGCTTGCTGCACCACAGGTTGGGCTTGCAATTCGTTTGTTTGTAATTGATACAAATCCTTTTAGTGATGATGAAGATTTATCATCAGAAGACCAAAATAAATTAAAAGGTTTCAAAAAAACTTTTATCAATGCCAAAATTGTCAAAGAAGAAGGCGAAGAGTGGAGTTTTAATGAAGGCTGTCTGAGTATTCCTGATGTTCGCGAGGATGTTTACAGAAAACCAACCGTTACTATCGAATATTGTGAAGAAGACTTTGTTGTCAAAACAGAAGTTTTTGATGGTTTGATAGCAAGAGTTATTCAGCACGAATACGATCATATTGAAGGCGTTTTATTTACCGATAAAATATCTTCTTTAAAAAAACGTTTGATTCAAAAGAAGTTAAAAAACATTACCGAAGGCAAAACTTTTCAGGATTACAAAATGAAATTTGCTGCTGCTAAAAAAGGGAGATAATTTTTTTGATTAAAAGAGACAATAAAAAATAAACGAAATTCTTAATACAAATTATAATAAACATGAATTTAGAGAAAATATTAGCTGTTTCTGGGAAACCAGGTTTATATGCTTTAAAAGTACAGACTCGTACAGGATTTGTAGCTGAATCATTAACAGATGGAAAAAAAATCACTGTAAGCTTAAAAAGTAATGTAAGTTTATTGTCTGAAATTTCAATTTATACGCAAGATGGTGAAAAACCATTGACTGAAGTAATGCAGCGTATTGCAGCTAAAGAGGACAAAGGTCAGGCGATTTCACACAAAGAAGATAACGCAACTCTGGCTGCTTATTTTAAAGAAGTTTTACCTGATTATGATGAAGAAAGAGTATATCCTTCTGATATTAAAAAAGTATTAAACTGGTACAACACACTTCAGTCTAAAGGATTAGTTACTGATTTGGCTCCGGCTCCTGCTGAAGCTAAAGAAGAAGCTCCGGCTGCAGAAGAAAAACCGAAAAAAGCTCCGGCTGCTAAAAAAGCGGCTACTAAAAAAGAAGAATAGTAAATTTTACTTTCAAAAATATAAT
>JBDTNT010000162.1:0-3438 GCA_039933615.1 Flavobacterium sp.
TATATTTAACAAATTCCGGAACTAAAATTTCAAAATAAGAAGTCTAAAAGCAATATTAATTTCTACATTTAGACTAACCAAAAAAAATCTAATGAATTATTTGAACCAAAGAATCAAGGAAATACTTTTTGTTTCTTTTTTACTCCTGTTTTCTGCTTTCCATGCCTCTGCCCAACAAAGCTTTGGAAATATAAAAGGGACTATAACAACTTCTGACGCAGAACAGGCTCAAGACGTTTTTCTGATTTTAAAAAATTCTAAATATTCAACTACATCAAACGAATATGGGGCATTTGAGCTCAACAGGGTAAAGCCTAATACCTATACAGTACAAATTTCACTGGCAGGATACGAAACTCTTGTGCAGGAAGTAACGGTTACAGAAAACCAAACTACCACACTTCAGTTACAACTGACTGTTTCGAACAAACAACTAAAAGAAGTCGTAATTACCAATAACAAAGGAAAAGGTTTCCCGAAGCAAAGTACATATGTCTCTAAAATGCCGCTGAAAAACATTGAAAATCCGCAAGTTTATAATGTTGTTACTTCTGAAACAATGAAGGAACAGGCGATTACAAGTTATGACGATGCCTTAAAAAATGTTCCCGGAATTCAACAATTATGGGCTTCTACCGGTCGTGGCGGTGACGGAGGATCCTATTATTCGCTGCGTGGTTTTGAAGTACAGGCAAATGTTGTAAACGGATTACCCGGTCTTACAAATGGTAGTCTTGACCCCGCAAATGTAGAACGAATTGAAGTTATTAAAGGTCCGTCGGGAACTTTATTCGGAAGCAGTTTAGTTAGTTACGGAGGTCTTATCAATACGGTTACCAAAAAACCATATTCCGGTTTTGGGGGCGAAGTTTCCTATCTTGCCGGAAGTTTTGGACTTAACAGAGTTACGGCTGATGTAAATACGCCTTTAGATGATAATAACGATATTCTGTTCAGGGTCAATGCTTCTTATCAGACGGAGAACAGTTTTCAGGACTCTGGGTTCCGTACGGCGCTTTTTGTAGCACCTTCCCTTTCTTATAAAGTAAATGACAAACTTTCTTTTCTGATCAATACTGAGCTTATGCAGGAAGAGAAAACAACACCGTCAATGTTGTTTTTAGGAAGGGATCAGCCTTTGCAATTTGCAAACTTAGCCGAATTAAATTACAATACCGATCATTCTTTTTACAGCAATGATCTGTCTATAAAAAATCCAAGATTTAGTTTACAGACTCAGATGAATTATAAAATTTCTGATCAATGGACTTCACAAACGGTATTATCAAGAGGCTCTTCCAAATCAAACGGATACTACTCTTATATTTATGACAATGAAGATGGAAACAGGGATTTTGTCTTATATATCACCAAAGAACAATCACAGACCAATACTACAGATATTCAGCAAAACTTTACAGGCGATTTTAAAATTGGTAATCTTCGCAATCGTATTGTAGCAGGACTTGATTATTTTGAAAGAAATGTGATGTTCGGTGGTTCAGGCTATGGAAAATTATACAACCTTACCGCTCAGGGGGAAATTAGACAATTTGATCCCTTAGCGCCCAATTATCTTACTCAGAGTTCTGTTGATAATGTGCTCTCTAAAGAAGCTCCGGCGGATTATAATGCAAAAGATGCAACCTACAGTGCCTATGCTTCTGATGTTCTTAATATTACACCAACCCTGCTCGCAATGGCAAGTTTGAGAGTAGATTATTTTGATACAGAAGGGGATATTAAAACAGATAATGACGATTATACACAAACGGCCCTGTCTCCAAAATTTGGATTATTGTATCAGCCCATTGAAGATAAATTAGCATTGTTTGCCAATTATATGAACGGTTTTAGAAATATCGCTCCGGCTGCGCTGTATAATGATGATGGGGATTTTACGGGATCAAAAACTTTTGAACCGGAACATGCCAATCAATTGGAATTTGGAGTTAAGACCAATCTTCTTTCCGATAAACTAAATGCAACAGTAAGTTTTTATGAAATCAATGTAGCAAATCTGGTTACCAGCAACCCCATGTACAGTTCACAGGGAGGTGAAGCGAGAAGCCAGGGTTTTGAATTTGACCTGAATGCCACACCTGCCAAGGGATTAAGCATTATTGCAGGATACAGTTATAATGACAGTAAAATCACAAAAGGAAATCCGGGCGATGTCTGGCTTGATGAAGGAAAAAGACCTTTCTGGTCCGGTCCTAAAAACTTAATAAACCTCTGGGCTACCTACAAATTTGATTACGGTACTCTTGAAGGTTTCGGTTTCGGTTTAGGAGGAAATTATGCCAGCGAAAATGCTATTTTGGATAATTCTACAACGGGTAAATTTGTGCTTCCGGACTATACGGTTATAAATGGTTCTGTATTTTATAACTCCAATAAATTCCGCGTTGCTTTAAATGTAAACAACATCGGAGATAAGGACTATTTTAATGGTGGATGGTCAACTGTAAATCCACAGAAACCAAGGAATGCAGTTGCAAGTTTCTCTTATAAGTTTTGATCCTTTTCAAATATAAAAGCCTCGAAATCGTAAATGTATTTATAATTCCAGGCTTTTTTCTATTGTTTTATTTTTAATTGTTCTAAATAAGGTTTAAGTTTGTGAAAAATATCATCTATAACATTTTAAACCTGATCTTATGAAATCAAATACTTTAAAAACAATAACATTTTTACTTTTAATGTTAGTTGCTTCTCCACAATTATTTGCCCACGCCCTTTGGATTGAAACTAAAGCTACGGGAACAAAAGGAAAAGCTCAGGAAATCTCAATTTATTTTGGAGAATTCTCTGATAACGATATTACAAAAGCAGACAAATGGTTTTCAGATTTAAAAGACTTTTCATTAGTATTGGTTAGTCCTTCAAAAAAAGAAACCAAGCTTACTGCAAAAGCTTCAGACAATAAATACCAGGCCTTTTTTACTCCGGATGAAGATGGCGTTTATACAATTGTAATGCATCATACGGTTGGTGATGTTTACGGAACAATGAAATTAGATTACAATTCCAGCGCAACCGTTGTGGTTGGAAACAAAACTGCGGGAAATTATGCAACGGCCAATAAAAATCAAATAGGTTTATTTTCTGAAAATGCCGATGTAGCAAAAAAGAATGAAAAAGTATCCGGATTTGCCTTATATGAAGGCGCTTCTGCAAAAGAAACAAAGATTAAGGTAATTGCTCCAAACGGCTGGGAAAAAGAACTATGGACAGACGATAAAGGTTTGTTTTCTTTTACTCCAATCTGGTCCGGAAATTATATGGTAGAATATGCTCATACTGATAAATCTGCCGGAGAACATAACGGTAAAAAATACGATGAAATCTGGAAAATGGCCACGTATCAAATTACAGTTAAATAAAAATCTTTGATTACATTACTGTAATTCAAAAAAACTTTCATCTTCCTGAAAA
>JBDTNT010000163.1:0-6559 GCA_039933615.1 Flavobacterium sp.
ATTTTTCAATGTTCATTCCCCTGATAAATCCACATTGGTTCTGTTTTTCCTGCCCTTTCAAATCCGTTCTTTTTATAAAAATCGACTGATCTTCCGTCTGCTGTTAACATTTGCATGTGAAAATGACGGTACTTTTCCTGTAATTTAGCTAATATCATCTTTCCGATTCCTTTTCCCTGATATTCCGGAAGAACCAATAAATGCGGATAATATACAGTTAAATATCCATCGGAAATTGCATTCCCAAGTCCAATAAGCTTTTTTCCTTCCCAGGCGGTTATCAAAGTTTCGGAATTTAAAAGAGCGTTGTATAGTTCATTAGGTTTATTAGCAGAACTCCATTCGTTTGCTTTATAAAGGACTAATATGTCTTCGAGACTGATTTCTTTGGTTGCTAAAATTTCTATGTTCATTTTTTTTAAAGGTGCCAAGGTTCTGAGGTATTAAGATTCTGAGGTTTTTCCTGAAACTAAAAAAACTTGAAACAGTTTTTTCTAATCTAGCTCTTAATCCAGTTTTCTAATATCCTTTTTCCCTTTGGGGTTAGTACACTTTCCGGGTGAAACTGAACGCCTCTTACATCGAAAGTTTTGTGTCTTAATGACATAATTTGTCCGTTTTCGTCTATTGAAGTAGCTTCTAAAACTTCCGGAAGATTGCTGTCAACAACCCACGAATGATAACGGCCTACTTCAAATTCACTGCCTAAACCTTCAAATAGCATTTCATCAGAAACTACTGTTTTCACATTTGTCGCAACACCGTGATACACTTTGTCAAGGTTTGAAAGTGTTCCTCCAAAAACTTCTCCGATTGCCTGTTGTCCCAGGCAAACGCCTAGAATACTTTTTGTTGGAGCGTATTTCTGAATTACGGCTTTCAATAATCCCGCTTCGTCCGGAATTCCGGGCCCCGGTGAAAGTAAAATTTTATCGAAAGAAGCGATTTCGTCGATGTCAAATTCGTCATTTCGGTAAACCGTAACTTCGCAATTTAAATCTTCTAAATAGTGTACTAAGTTGTAAGTGAAACTGTCGTAATTGTCTATAACTAATATTTTTTTCATGATTTTTCTTTTGTTTCAGGTTTCAGGTTTTTTTGTTTCAGGTTCCAAGAATTTGAAACCTGAAACAAAAAAAACCTGAAACTATTTTTTTATTTCTCTCGAACGTACTTTTCAGTGATTACACGATCTATTCCTAATTTTTCTACTTTTTCAATTCCTTTTTGGGTCAGTGTATCGTTTTTAACTTTTACTACGAATTCAAATTTGCCATTTTCCCATTGACGGTTATTAAAATATTCCAGATTTTCGGTGTAAATACTGTCTTTCAAAGTGTATTTTCCACCTCCTCCAAAAAATACTGCTGCTGTTGAATCTTTTCCGTTATTTAAATCATGATTGAAAAAAGCAAAGTGCGAATCATTTATAATTTTGATCATTTTTGTTTTTGAATTGAAAGTAGAAAAAGTCGAATCTTTCTCTGTCGTTTCTGCTGATATCAAACGCCAGGTTCCTTCAATAGTATTTTGCTTTTTATCTGAATTACAAGACGAAATTATTATTGTTAAAATTAAAATGGATAATGCTTTTTTCATAAGTAATATTTTTGTTTCAGGTTTTTATTTTTTTCATGTTTCATGTCCCATAATTTGAAACCTGAAACTAAGAAAACTTTGAACTATATTTTTTCGGCCATTTCCAAGGCTGTATTCAGTGCTCTTAACTTATTGTAAACTTCCTGCATTTCGCTTTCTTCGTCTGAACTCGCAACAATCCCGGCTCCGGCCTGACAGTGCAATTGATGGTTTTTACTCAGAAAAGTACGGATCATGATTGCGTGATTAAAATTGCCTTCAAAATCCATGAAGCCAATGGCACCGCCGTAGAAATTACGGTTAGTTTTTTCGTAATCTTCAATTAATTGCATCGCTCTGTGTTTTGGTGCCCCGCTTAAGGTTCCTGCCGGGAAAGTATCGGCAACAACCTGCATTGTGGTTGCTTTTTCATGTAAATGTCCCGTAACTTTCGAAACCAGATGAATGACATGTGAGAAGAATTGGACTTCTCTGTATTTTTCTACATTTACATCATGACCATTTCGGCTTAGATCGTTTCTGGCCAGATCTACTAACATTACATGTTCGCTGTTTTCTTTTTTATCTTCAGAAAGTTCTTTTGCCAAAAGTGCATCACGTTCGTCATTTCCGGTTCTTTTGAAAGTTCCGGCAATTGGGTGAATTTCTGCTTTTCTGTTTTTTACGATAATTTGTGCTTCAGGGGAAGAGCCAAATATTTTGAAATCGCCATAATCAAAAAAGAATAAATAAGGAGAAGGATTAATACTTCTTAAAGCTCTGTACACATTAAATTCATCTCCTTTGAAACCTTGCGTAAAACGACGGGATAAAACCAATTGGAAAACATCTCCGCGAAAACAGTGTTTTTTTGCTAAAGCCACATTATGTTTGAATTCATCATCAGTTAAATTCGAAAAACCTTCACCTTCTTTAGTAAATTTATAAGATGCGATATTTCTTGATTGCAACAATTGCTCGATTTCTGAAATATTATTTCTTCCGTCAACACTGTGGCAAAATATATAAGCTTCATTTTTGAAGTGGTTAATCGCAATAATATTTTGGTAAACGGCATAAAAAACATCGGGAATTGAAGTGGTATCGTCTTTTTTAGCAATCGAAACTTTTTCGAAATAGCGAACTGCATCGTAAGAAATGTATCCGAATAAACCATTGTTGATGAATTTAAAATCGTTTTTCTCCGATTTAAACTGGCTTGAAAATTCCTGAATCACTTCCGGGATATTTGTCGAAGCATCAATTGCGATGGTTTCAGTTGTTCCGTCAGGAAAAGTTTTTGAGATTACTTCATTTTCGATTTTAATAGTAGCAATCGGATTGCAGCAGACGTAAGAGAAACTATTGTCATTTCCGTGATAATCACTACTCTCTAATAATAGACTATTCGGAAATTTATCCCTGATCTTAAAATAAATACTTACCGGCGTAATAGTATCTGCCAGAATTTGTTTGTAGTGTGTGTTGAGTATAAAAGGTTTCAATGTATTTCGTTTTTATAGTTTTTAATATTTTCCACTTCGATTTTGACCAAAAAAAAAGGCTTGTCGTGATGACAAGCCTTTTATATTTATAGTTTTACAGTACCATAGGAAGCTTTGTTCACGACGTTTGACGTAAATTCTTCCACCACCAAGTATTGTTTAAAATTGTTCTCATTTCTTTTTTTGTTGTGACAAAGATATAAATGTAATTTGAATTAAAACACATAAAGTTTCAAAAAAAACTTTTCTAATTTTAGAAATTTGTTAAATTATAAAAGAGTGCAGGACTTTAAGTGCTTAGTTCCCAATTGCGATTGTGTTGTTTTGGTTGGTTCTAAAGTCAGGATCTGCCTTGACATTTGGCATTGCAAACAAATCGATGTTTTTTATTTTTGTATATCCAATTACAAATTCAGGTTTGCTGTACCAATTTTGAATTGCCGGATTCGCACCAGTTGATTCACTAACAATTCCTCCATTGCAATTGTTCACAAGGATATTTTTGAATGTAATTTTAGATAGGTTGGCATCATTGTTTCCAATGTTTTCTTCCAGTAAAGTAAAAGGACTGAAGCCGGAAATAACACTGTTCGTTAAGTTGAAAAATGTATTTTCCCTGACATAAATAGATTCTCTGACTAATCCCTGATTATTTTCTTCAAGATTTACAAGAGTAATATTGCTTGCATTTATTTTAGTCATTTGTTTCTTCATATCTGTGTTTTGAATTTTATCGTATGAATCGACCTCAAAACATCTTGATCCTGAAGCATCTGATGAAAACGGATGACGGATAGCAATACTATTACTAATATTGATTTGTGCACCTTGCGTAAAATCAAAATCATCATCGGTAGTTCTGTACGAAACCAGGTTACTCATGTTCAAATCTCCCCCATAGCATTCGAAAGAATCATCATTCGAGAAACTAATCTGGATATTATTCAAAACCGTTTTTCTTCCGATTCCTGCCAGAGAAAGTCCGTTAAGTTCTTTTAAGGCACTTAATTTTCTTCCTGCATATTCAATACGCACATATTTTAAGATTCCTGAATTGTCTTCTGCATCCTGACCACCATAATGATTTAATGCGGGTTCTAAGTCAAAGGGCAAAGTGTGTGTGCCTCCAATGGTATTTACTGGTGCTTTTCCTAAAATGATTATTCCACCCCAGTCACCAGGTTTCCTTTCTGTCTTATTCTTATTGGAAGTAAAAATTATTGGAGCGGTTTCCAAACCTTCAGCCATAATTTTTGAGCCGTTAGTGATAACGAGTGTTCCACAGGTCCTGTCATCACCACGGATAACGGTTCCTGGTTCTATTGTCAGAACAGCATTATTGGTAACGTATACCACACCAACTAATTGATATGTATTGTTTTTTAAGAGTTTAGTGTCTTTATCGATTGTTCCTGCAATAATATTGGTGGCTTCGCTGTATTCATTTGAGACAGGTTTAAAACTGGTCCAGTTATTCATCCAGTTGTTCGTTCCAATAATTCCTTTTGCCTGTTGCTGGGCATGAAGAAAAAAACTGCTGAGAAGAGTTATAAGGGCAATATGTATTTTTGTTTTCATAACTATTTGATTTCTAGTTTTTGATTTTTTTAATTACCCAAAATTAATGGGCTTATGTTAATCAAAACTGCGATCATTATTACCAAAGTGCTATGTAAATGTTATGAACGTTATTTTTTTGAATATATCGCAAAAAAGAAACCCCAATAGCATAAACTATTGGGGTTTCCTGAATATTTGAACTAGTAAGCCTGAAATATTAGAATTTTAAAGCTACAGTTAATTCAAACTCGTCATTGATAGTTTTGTCTCCTAAGTTTTCAAAGAAGTTACCAGAGTTGTATTTAATATCGTATTTAGTTCTGTCAACTTTGAATGCAGTAGTTGCAGTGTTTCCAGCTACAGTGATGTCAAAAGTTACCGGTTTAGTGATTCCTTTGATAGTTAAATCAGCAGTTACTGTATAAACATCAGTTGCTTTAGCTCCGATAGTTTTGAAAACTAATTTTGCAGTTGGGAATTTATCAGTTCCGAAGAAATCATCAGCTTTTAAGTGACCATTTAATTTTCCTTGGTATTCTCCTGTTAAATCAGTAGAAGTTAAAGAAGTCATGTCAACAGTAAAGCTACCACCAACTAATTTTTTTGCTTTGAAAACTACAGCACCATCTTTAAAGTTTACTGTTCCTGTGTGTTCTCCTGTTACTTTTTTACCCACCCATTTGATAGTAGACGCTTTTACATCTATTTTCTTTGTTTGTGCGTTTACTGAAATGCTAGCCACTGCTACGAATAATGCTATTGCAATTGTTTTTAAATTTTTCATTTTGTTTAAATTGATTTTGGATTAATAATAATTATAGTGTGATAAATAATTCTTCGTGTGATTTTCTAACTTTTTTGTAATGTTGGGTGTCATCTTCACTATGTCTGTATCCTACAGCAGCAATAACTGAAGCATTTAAACCTAATTTGTCGAAACCTAAGATTTCATTGAATGCTGCAGCGTTGAAACCCTCCATTGGAGTTGCATCGATTTTTAACTCAGAAGTTACACTTAGTAAGTTCCCAAGAGCGATGTAAGTTTGTTTTGCTGTCCAGGTATTTTTGGCATCAGTTGGTAAACCTGAAATTACATTGTTCATCATATCGCTGAATCCGCCTAATGCATCAGCAGGAACTCCTCTTGTTTCGCTAATAGTATTGATGTAACTCTTAACAGATTCTGTGCCAACATTTAAATCATTTGCAAAAATAAACAGGTGAGAAGCATCTGTAATCTGAGTTTGCCCGTAAGCTGCTGCTTTTAATTGCTCTCTCAATTCAGGATTTTCAACAATTACAACTTTGTAAGGTTGTAATCCGTATGAAGAAGCACTTAATCTAACTCCTTCTTTTATTGTTTTTAAATCTGCATCGGAGATTTTTTTTGTTGCATCATATTGTTTTGTTGCATATCTCCAATTTTGATTTTCTAAAAATGTACTCATAATATTAATTGTTTTGGTTGCGGTATTTTTCCAATAATTTATTTAAAAACTCTAATTCTTCCGGCTCCAGATTCTCAGCAAATGTGCGTTCGTGTGAATCAACTTTCGGATCTAATTCTTTTAATGTGTCTAATCCTTTTTGAGTAATCAGAACCTCTATTTTTCTTCGGTTACCCGGGCATACATTTCTTGTTACAAACTCTTTTAGTAATAATTTGTCTACCAATCGGGTTGTATTACTGGTTTTTGCCAGCATACGCTCCTGAATCACACACATATTAGCAGGATTTCCTTTTTGGCCTCTTAATATCCGTAACACATTATATTGCTCTCCGGACAGATCATACGGTTTTAATATTTCATTAAAATGATCCTGAATCACATTTTGCGTGTACATGATATTTAGAATAACCTTTTTCGCATTATCCATCTTAACTGTACTTTTTATAACCTCTTCAATTGTCATAG
>JBDTNT010000164.1:0-10828 GCA_039933615.1 Flavobacterium sp.
AAAACCTGAGCCACAACCCAGCTGCATTCAGCTGGGCCACGACCTGATGTTATTTGAATTATTTTTTCCATTTCTCTATAATTTTCAACAGTTTTTCTCTGTTTTTAGCTTCTTTAACAAATTTTGGCAACCGAGTTACTAAACTTGTGCTGAAATTTATTTTTGAATTTCGTTCTCTCAAACTTGCTTTGATATATTTCTCTAAATAACTAATATGTTCTTGGTTATAAGCCCAAAAAACATTTCCACTTACTTCTTTTTGAAACCAAAGAGGAAAATTATACCATTCATCTGTTATTAAACCATCTTGAACTTTCGTGCTCTGTATGACCTTTTTAATTTTTGGTTTCCATTCTTCTTGAAAGTTACAATGAGTACACTTGGCTCGATATTTTCCAGGTTTATCTTTTAAAAGCTGTGATTTAAATTCATATTTTTCAAAACAATGATTACAATATGGATTACCATAAGCAATGTATTGATAAACTGGTTCTTCAAGTTTATAAAAACAATGTTTGCATTCAAAAACCGTAGAATAAGAATAACAACTACCACATTTACATTCTGCTTGAATCTGTCTCTCTCTTTTAATTGCTGATCTTGAATCACATTTTGGGCATTCTACTAAAATCTCATTAGCAAAACTTCCTAAAAATTTATTTTCATCTTGAAATCTTTCCATAATTTCTAACTTTTTAGCGATCCATTCTAACGATTTTTGGTGTGAACGTACCAAGCACATCGACCAATTCGTTCTGGTTTGCCATTACTTTATTAATATCCTTGTAAGCCATTGGAGCTTCGTCTATACTTCCTCCAATTAAACTCACATCATTTGCTTTGAGAACTTTATTAATCTCACTCTGTGTAAATGACTCTTTGCATTTTCTACGGGAAAAAAGTCTTCCGGCACCGTGAGATGCAGAATTTAAACTTTCTGCATTTCCTTTTCCCTGAACAATAAATCCCGGAGCCGTCATAGAACCCGGAATAATTCCCAATTCGCCAACATTTGCAGGAGTTGCACCCTTACGATGTACAATTGCTTCTTTGCCGTTTACGATTTCTTTCCAGGCAAAATTGTGATGATTTTCTATTGTTACCACAACCCGTTTTCCGATCGCTTTTGCAATTCTACGATGAATATCATCATGACAGGCTTTTGCATAATCGCCGGCTAAATTCATCGCCAGCCAATATTCCTGACCGTCATGTGTGTTCAGATCCAGCCATGCCAAATGCTGTACATTTTTTGGCAGCGGACATTGTTTTGTTGCCAGATACGTATAATGTTTTGCAATATTTGCACCCATTCCTCTTGAACCACTATGCGACAGCACCGCAAAATATTCTCCAACGCCAATTTTCCATTCATTAAGAGGATTGGTGATTTTTGCAATTCCAAATTCTACGAAATGATTTCCTCCTCCGGAAGTTCCGAGCTGTTTATACGCTTTACCCAAAAGGTTTTTCAAAAGTGGAATATCCTGAAATTCACTTCGGCTAAACAATTCATGATCTGCTTTTATCGTATGCGTTTCATACATTCCAAATTTGGTATTGTCTTTTAAAATCGCTTGCAACTGATGGTCTTTTCCTTTAAAGAAAGAAGCCGGAATGTCAAAAATGGACAAACTCATGCGGCATCCGATATCAACGCCAACTCCGTACGGAATTACGGCATTGTCTGTTGCAAGCACACCGCCAATCGGCAATCCGTAGCCGGAGTGTGCATCGGGCATTAAAGCACCGGCAACCGAAATCGGCAATTTTAAAGCATCATACAACTGATATTTAGCCTGTTCATTAATTTCATTTTCTCCGAATATCGAAAACGGCGCTCTGGTATTGTTTAGCTGATGCATTCTTACCTGCACCGGATTTACTAATCCTTCGGCAACTTTTCCCCATGTTCCGTGTCCGGTGAATTTTTCAGAAAACAGCAACACTTCTTTGGCTTCGGTTAGTATGCTTTCTTTTTTTTCTCTTTTCCTGTATCTGTTAATTTGCCCTAAAGCAATATTGATACTATTATTTTTCGGAAAGCCTATTTTAATCAGGTCTTTTCCGGATAATTTATTTCCCATTATGTATGTTTTTCTTCTAAATACGCTTCATATACCGTATTCAGATTTTTAGTTTTTATTTCATTATTATTTTTTAGTTTTTCTAAACTGTGATAATAATAACTGTCTCTGTTACCGCCTTTATAGATCTTAAATCTCAAGTCCCGATTGTCTATGTAATTATCTATCAGCCTTAATTCACTTTCAAGTACTGCATCTACAGCTTTTTTATGTGTGATTATATTAGGCTCAATTTTAAATACAAACCTCCAGGATTCTGTAAATTGATAATAGGTCTTAAAACAGCGGCACCGATCAGACCATCTTTCGATTAGTGTAAAACAGGATTTTTCTTTGTCAGTTAATTCGAATGTATTATTATTCCACTCGCTGATACTGATTTTATTGACAAATTGCTCCTTTGGATTATCTGTCTTTTTCCCAAAACGCTTTTTGCGGTTCGTAAATGTTTTTTGGTTTGAAAACTGAAAAGTGTTTATTTTTTCTAAAATATTCACATAAAACATCGCTTCCTCTGAGCGCAAAACATCTTTTCGGACTACAAAAAAACGAACCCAGCCTTTCTGATAAGGCGTTTCCAATTCTATTAAGGGCAAATTTCTGATTGCCAAATAGATTTCATGTTTACGTTTTGATAACTGAACAAGATATTTTTCAAAATCCTCTTTAACCAATCTTTTTTTCTTTCTTTTGGATTTTAAACGACTACAGTTGATGTAATCATCTAAAAGATAATTTCCCATTTTAAAAAATTAAAGTATTTTTTTTCTGCCAAGTATTAAAAAATAAAAGGCAACAGCATTTTATCTGAAACAGATAAATTGAGTTCTGGTAATCGGGAATTTTTTGTAGAGTCTAGAATAAAAAAAAGCCCGAAAGTTATTTTCCTTCGGGCTTGTTCATATATCTAAAATTGATTTGCTATGATTGCGAAAAGCCACGAAGACACATGCCAACAGAATCTGATTCTGATGCGATGTTTTGAGAGGTAAAGTTTAGTACAAACATTGTCTTCGTTATTAATAATTAATGATTTATTTTTCTGACGCAAATTTTGTGAAATATTTTCTTAATAAACAAATTAATCTTGAACTATTTTTTAATCAAGCGCTAAACAGACTGATTTACAGAAGTTTAAACTAAAAAATAAAATTCAAATCATAAGCAATCGTTAAAAGCAATTTTAACTGCATATTTTGCTTAAATTTACAGCTATCAAAAAATAAACCCAAAATTATGCCAACCGACTGTATCAGCTACCAAAACTCAGGATATTTCTCGACTTTGATACATGATTATTTAGAACAAAAAACGGACTTAAAACCGCTATATAATAATTTTCCAACGCTGGAAAACTTTGAAAAACAAATTGTTGAAAAACAACAGAATTTCGACAATCAAAACCGAATTCCGCTGGTTTCTGTTTTAAAACAACAATATGCTGCAATAGAAATTTCAGATTTAACCAGACAGAATATTGAACTTTTAGCACACGAAAACACCTTTACGGTTACGACTGGACATCAATTAAATCTCTTTAGCGGGCCTTTATATTTTCTTTATAAAATCATTTCAACAATAAATCTTACCAAAGAATTAAAATCGAAATACCCGACGTATAATTTCGTTCCCATTTATTGGATGGCGACTGAAGATCACGATTTTGAAGAAATTAATTACTTTAATTTTAAGGGAAAAAAGTTCCGTTGGAATACTGAAAGTAATGGTCCTGTCGGAAGACTTTCTACAGAAGGTTTAGCTGAATTTTTCGAAATTTATGCTTTAGAATTGGGATCAAGTACAAACGCAAATACACTGAAAAAACTTTTCGAAGACGCATATCTAAAACACAATAATCTTGCAGATGCAACCCGTTTTTTAGCAAATGACTTATTTGCTTCTCAGGGTTTGGTTATTATAGATGCTGATTCTGCTGATTTAAAACGCGCTCTTATTCCTTATATAAAAGAAGAATTATTAGAGCAAACTTCTTTTAAAGCTGTTCAGGAAACCATTGCAAAACTAAACGATTATACAGTTCAGGTAAATCCGCGTGAAATCAATTTATTCTATATTGAAGATAATTTACGGGAAAGAATTGTCTTTGAGAAAGACAGATTCATCGTTAACAATACCAAAACTTCTTTTTCTAAAGAAGAAATCCTGAAATTATTAGAAAGTAATCCGGAGAAATTCAGTCCAAATGTGATTATGCGTCCGTTGTATCAGGAAATCATTTTACCTAATTTATGCTACATTGGCGGAGGCGGGGAAATTGCCTATTGGCTGGAATTAAAATCTTTCTTTGATGCTGTAAATATTACGTTCCCTATGATTTTGGTTCGAAATTCAGTACTCTTAACAACCGAAAAGCAAGCTAAAAAAGCCGATCAGTTAGGTTTAAGCTGGAAAGATTTATTTACCAAATCAGCTGATTTGGTAAATGCGATAACACATAAAATTTCAGAATTTCCTATTGATTTATCACAACAAAAAGAAATCCTAGAGCAACAATTTCAATATCTTTTCGAACTAGCTCAAAAAACGGACAAATCATTTACCGGAGCCGTAAAAGCTCAGGAAGTGAAACAGAAAAAAGGCTTGGAAAATTTAGAAAAACGTCTTCTTAAAGCACAAAAAAGAAAATTAAACGACCAGATAGAACGTGTCGTAGATTTGCAGTGCCAATTATTCCCAAACAATAGTTTACAGGAACGTCAGGCTAATTTTTCTGAATTTTATTTAGAAAAAGGGGAACAATTGATTCCATTGTTAACTCAAAAATTAAGCCCTTTAGAAACCAATTTTTCAATTATAACAATATAAAATGATACAATACAGCACTAATTTCAGGATAAAATAACCACCTGATCCTGAAATTAGTGTTTCTAAACCAAATAGCGGCTTTTAAAATTTATTAACTAACCAATTTACCCAAAACTAATGGTAAAAGAACGCTTAATTTCGCTCGATGTCTTTCGTGGACTAACTATTTTATTAATGACAATTGTCAACAATCCCGGAGATTGGGGCAATGTTTTCTCTCCGCTTTTACATGCCGAATGGAATGGCTGTACACCAACCGACTTAGTATTTCCATTTTTTGTTTTTATTATGGGCGTGGCAGTTCCACTTGCAATGCCGGATAAAAAATACGACGGCACGACCTTCAACAAAATTCTGGTACGTTCCCTTCGAATGTTATGTTTAGGGATTTTCTTTAATTATTTCGGAAAAATACAGCTTTTTGGCCTTGAAGGAGTTTCATTACTAATAGGCCGATTAATCATTACAATCGGTGTTGGCTATGCTTTGATGGGGAATTTTAACTCCAGATTAAAAAACATCTTCGCTTTCTCGATATTACTTATTTATCTTGTTTTAGCCTACAGCGGAATCGAAGCCTATCATGATGTACGTCTTCCGGGAGTTTTGCAGCGAATTGCAGTTGTCTATTTTGTTGTCTCACTTTTATATTTAAAAACATCACAAAAGACACAAATTATAACCGGAGTTGTTTTATTATTAGGATATTGGGCAGCGATGACATTAATTCCGGTTCCGGGAATCGGTGAAGCAAACCTTGATAAAGGAACAAATTTAGCATCATGGTTAGACAGTGTCCTGCTCAGAGGTCATATGTATCGCGGTACAATAACCTGGGATCCTGAAGGAATTCTTAGTACCATTCCATCAATTGTAAACGGAATAATCGGTTTACTAATTGGTCAGTTATTACAACTTAAAGTTGCAAAAACCGAAATTGCAAAAAAAATGATATTAATCGGAATCGCTTTAATCATCGGCGGTTTACTTTGGAATATTGTTTTTCCTATAAATAAATCTATATGGACAAGCAGTTATGTTTTATACACAACAGGACTTGCCACAACGGTTTTATCAATTCTGTATTACATTATTGATATTGCAGAATATAAAAAGGGATTCAAATTATTTTTAATCTGGGGTGTAAATCCGATGATTGTATTTTTTGCCTCTCAGATTATTCCACAGGCTTTGGTGATGATTCAATTTGAAAATCCTCATAAAACCGGAGAACAAATCAATCTTCTAAGTTATTTATATGGTTACGGAATCGCTCCGCTTTTTAGTAATCCAATGATGGCTTCTTTTGCAGGAGCATTGGTTTACGTCGCAATATGGACATTCATTTTATGGATATTCTACAAAAATAAACTCATTTTTAAAGTTTAGAATATGGATTTTAAACCCTATAAGTCATGTAAGCAATTTAAGTTGGCTATTTGCATTCAGCTTAAATGAACTTATATGCCTTACAGGTTTATAAAAATCAGTACAGTAACAGCTTTTTCATAAAAAACTATAAATTAGGGATATCAAAGAAGTTTTAATTATGAATTAATTAAAATCAATTCATAAAAAAAGTCTATTTTTGCACAAAATTTAAAAAACGCAAGAAAATGGCAACAAATAGAACTTTCACAATGATTAAGCCGGATGCTGTAGCAAACGGACACATCGGGAACATCCTGGCAATGATTACTAACGGTGGATTTAAAATCGTTTCATTAAAATTAACGCAATTAACTGTAGCTGATGCTGAAGCATTTTATGCTGTTCACGCTGCAAGACCTTTCTACGGAGAATTAGTTGAATTCATGTCACGCGGACCAATTGTTGCTGCTATTTTAGAAAAAGATAACGCAGTAGAAGATTTCAGAACTTTAATTGGAGCTACAAATCCAGCTGAAGCTGCTGAAGGAACTATTCGTAAAGCATACGCAACTTCTATCGGAGAAAATGCAGTTCACGGTTCAGACAGCGATGAAAATGCTGCAATCGAAGGAGCATTCCACTTTGCAGGAAGAGAGCAGTTCTAATTTCTGAATTTGGATTTTAGCTTAAAACACAATAAAAATGCCGTTTCATTTGAAACGGCATTTTCTTTATATACAAAGTCCAGCAATCTAAAATCTGAACTCTAAAATTAACGCAGCACCACATCCGTAACCACTTCCCTGCCCAGTTCCTCATTAATCATCTTAATGATTTTAGACTTTCCGTGGCTCAACTCATCTCTTAAAACCGATGATCCAAGTTCAACATAAAGCGTACCACCTTTCAGAATAACGTTTTTTGTATACGTATTTACTCCATTCCCCATCAACTGTCTCCAGGCTTCTTTTACATCAATCTGATTCATTCCGGGCTGTAGTTTATTCGTCTGAATAATCTGTTGTAAAACAGCACCAATCGTACTTTGGTTATTTAGTCTTTTTGCCATCGTCTAATATATTTACTGGTCCAGCTTTTTTATAATGATACTCTTTATTCTCGGCATTTTTAACCACCAATTCCTCATCCGATAACGAAATCAGTTCTTCGCTCCACTTGGCATAATTGGTTTTATAATCCAAATAAACCTTGTCGTCTGCAAAACGAACAGTAACATTCTCAAAGGTATCCGTAGAAAGAAAAGTACCATCCAGTTGTGGAGCCACTTTAGTTCTTACTCCTGTATTATTTTTTTCAATTTTAAAAAAATCAAAAGTTTCATTCATTCCAAAATCTTTGCTTTCACCTTTATCAAAAACCACTTTAGTAATTTCCCAATACCCGTTTAGTTTTGCAATATCTGCCGGTTTAATATCCTGTTTGCAGCCTGCAGACAAAAGACACAAAACCAAAATCATAAAAGTGTTTTTCATAGTTTATTAATTAAAATTCAATTTCAAAAGAAGGAGCTTTTTCCTGCTGTCCGCTATATCTTTTGTACCAAAACCTGGCACAAAAGGATGCCGCTCCCATCAGGGCTAGGACTCCGGTATTCAAAAGAATATTTCGTGAACTACAAAGTTAACCTTATAAAAATTTAAAAGAAATAAAAAATTCACAAAAGCCATTAAACTATTTTGCATATTTTTGGTCAAACCCCAAACCAAAACCAAAAAACATGACCAAAACTATTTTTAAGCTACTGATAATCCTGACTTTTATCAGCTGCAGCAAAGAATCATCCGATGATGAATCAACTCCGGTACAAACTATGTATTTTCCTCCTTTAACAGGGACCACCTGGGAAACACAATCTGTTTCAGACCTAAAGTGGAATCAAAATGCAGTCCAGCCCTTATTGGATTATTTAGAACTAAAACATTCCAAATCCTTTATAATTTTAGTAAATGGCCGAATTGTTTTAGAAAATTATTTCAACGACCATACCGCAACAACAAACTGGTATTGGGCAAGCGCCGGAAAAACATTGACCTCAACCATGACCGGAATCGCACAACAGGAAGGCCTGCTAAACATCAACAACAAAGTTTCGGACTATATCGGAACGGGCTGGACAAGTGAGTCTATTACACAGGAAAACCAGATTACCTGTAAAAATCTGCTAACAATGACTTCAGGTCTTGATGACAGCACAGACGACGTAGATCCTGCGAGCCTAATTTACAAAGCCGATGCCGGAAAACGCTGGGCGTACCACAATGTATATGTAAAATTGCAGGATGTTGTTGCACAAGCAAGCAAACAAACCTGGCAAAATTATTTCAATGCCAAATTAAGGGATAAAATCGGAATGAACGGAAACTGGGTACAGCTGGGCAATAACAGCGTATACACCAGTACCACAAGAAGTATGGCCCGCTTTGGACTCTTAATGCTCAATAAAGGAAAATGGGACAATACTTTGATCCTCAATGAAAATTACTTTAATGAAGCCACCAATACTTCACAGAATATTAATCTGGGATACGGATATTTATGGTGGCTAAATGGAAAAGCTAATTACCATTTACCACAATCCCAGGTTACTTTTCCCGGAAGCGTGATTCCAACAGCACCAAACGATATGTTTATGGCATTAGGAAAAAACGACCAGAAAATTTACGTAGTTCCGAGTAAGAATATGGTCATCATCAGAATGGGAGACGCAGCCGACGATGTCAATCTGGCGTTATCTGATTTTGATAAAACTTTATGGGAAAAAATTAATGCTTTGTATCAGTAATTATCGTTTCGTACGGATTCTTTTTAGCATTCCCATAAAAAAGAATCCTAAACCGAAGACCAGTAAAACGTAATAAAAAGACAAACTTTTATCTTTTAGGACATTTGCTAAAACAAAACTTATAACGCTTGCGAAATAAAAAGTAACAGGCGTTATATTTTTTAAAGAAGAAAAACTCATTCTGCTGTTATTTAAAGAAACTGTCTACAAATTCATATTTATTAAAGACCTGTAAATCTTCAATTCCTTCACCAATACCAATATATTTTACAGGAATCTGAAATTGATCTGAAATACCGATTACCACACCACCCTTAGCAGTTCCGTCCAATTTAGTCACAGCAAGTGAAGTCACCTCTGTAGCAGCAGTAAACTGTTTTGCCTGCTCAAAAGCATTCTGACCCGTTGACCCATCCAAAACCAAAAGAACATCGTGAGGTGCATCAGCAACTACTTTCTGCATCACCCGTTTTACTTTGGTAAGTTCGTTCATCAAATTGATTTTATTATGAAGACGTCCGGCAGTGTCAATAATAACAATATCGGCATTTTGAGCAACAGCAGACTGCAAGGTATCAAAAGCAACAGAAGCAGGATCGCTTCCCATGTTTTGTCTCACGATCGGCACATCTACTCTGTCAGCCCAAACCTGCAATTGATCAATTGCAGCAGCACGAAAAGTATCTGCAGCACCTAAAACCACTTTATAGCCTGCCTTTTTAAACTGATAAGCCAATTTACCGATTGTAGTCGTTTTACCAACTCCATTAACCCCAACCACCATTAAAACGTATGGTTTTTTATCTTTTGGAATTTCAAATTCAGTAGCCTCACCCGAATTTGTTTCAGATAGCAAAGAACCAATCTCTTCGCGAAGAATTTGATTTAATTCTTCTGTTCCTAAATATTTATCTTCAGAAACACGTTTTTCGATTCTTGAAATTATTTTCAAGGTTGTATTTACTCCAACATCAGAAGCTACCAGAATTTCTTCCAGATCATCTAAAACATCGTCGTCAACCTTAGATTTTCCGGCAACGGCTTTGCTTAACTTTGAGAAAAAAGTATTTTTTGATTTTTCAAGACCTTTGTCTAAAGTCTCTTTTTTGTCGGTAGAGAATAATTTTTTAAAAAAACTCATTTTTTTATTTGTTGTTAGTTGTAGACTATATGATTTTTTTGACAATCTATAATCTTTATGTTTACAGAATTTCACCTCTTGTGTAGTTTCTGATTACCTCAGCAATTGATTTCAATTGTTATAAGAAAAATCAGAGACCTTTTAAGCAGAACAATATTATTTTGCTTCTGTAAATTTTAGACAAATATAAAAAATAAAAAAGCTACTTCCGAATGAAAGTAGCTTTTCTATATAATGTAATTGTTATTATTTCTTTTTCAAGAAAGTATCAACTTCTTCAGGAGCCATAATAGATTCTACGAATGTATATGCACCAGTTTTAGGAGATTTCACCATTTTGATGGCTTTTGATAATCTCTTAGAAGCTGTTTGTAACGATGCTACGGTTTTCTTTGCCATGACTTAATTATTTAATTTCTTTATGAACTGTTACACGTTTCAAGATTGGATTAAATTTTTTAATCTCAAGTCTATCCGGAGTGTTTTTCTTGTTCTTAGTTGTTATATATCTAGAAGTACCTGCAACACCAGAAGTCTTGTGTTCTGTACATTCTAAAATTACCTGGATTCTATTACCTTTCTTTGCCATCTTGCTATATA
>JBDTNT010000165.1:0-3077 GCA_039933615.1 Flavobacterium sp.
GAAACAAAATTAAAATTAAAAAAAAATGTTTCACTTTTTGAAACAAATTTTAATAAAAATAAATTTGTTTCAGTTTCTTTTTCGAAATGAAACGACAATCAAATTTCAGTTTTAATTCGATTGATAAAGTTACAGAACTATATAAGCGCTTCGTTTTGGATGAAAAACAGAAAAGGGAATATTTAGAGAAATAATTTCTTTAAAAAAAACAGACCGCCATAATTAAGACAGTCTGTTTTCTTGAAGAGATTCCGGAAATTTAAGAATTTGGAGGAATTTTTCCTTCCGACAGATATTTAAGACCTGTCATTCCCGGCAAAAATAAATAGAGGCTTCCATCGGTTCGTATAAATCTCGTAAGATTTGGAACTTCCTGATACCCATTATTAGTATTATAAGCAAAAACGGAGTCACCTGGATTGGTATCCGCAACCTGTGGACCAAAAAGCGGATCTACGCCACTCTGATTGGGCGATGCATCCGGACTTCTGAAACCTCCTCCTTCTAACCAAAGTCTGGAAACAAAACGGAACTGATAATTGAGAACCGCACCAATAAACAAACCGACCAATCCTCTTTGCACGCCCGCTTTTTCAGAAGGGTCATATACTGGTCCGTAGGGCGATGCACGTCTTAAAATCCGGTGTGTTTGAGCATTATTGTCATTGTCGGCAACATTTACGTCATCACGCGGGTTTGCTCTTCGGATATGCGCCGCATACGGACATTTCAACCCAAGCTCGTCACTACTCTGATCTCCTTGCTGGTTTGGACTTGGAGCTAAATAATCGAAGTTTGTAAAATTGAAATTTTTAGTACTTGGTTCCCCTAAGCTTTTATCTTCTTTGTCGGGAGATACAACCAGAGGCGTACCATCGCGCCAGCGTCCGCACATTTTTGCAGCCATCAATTCCGGTGAAGCTTCAGGATCGGAATGAATGAATTTATTAAATTTCTCTTCATCCTGATATAACAATCGGAACGCAGCAAATGTGCCGTTTACCAACAAAGCATGAGCATTATAATCTGAAGCGTTCTGGCTTATCACAAATCGATCTGCAGGCACTTTTGGTCTGTCGTCGATACTGCTTATGCCCATTAATTTTTTTACTTTTGGCTCGTTCCACAAAACATCATCAATACGTGGCTGCGACAGACTGTCTCTGTAACCAAAGTGCACATAATCTGAATTACCATCGACGGTAATAGGATCTGAATCCTGATAATACACAGGAACGACAGAGGGTCCCGAAGGTATTTCTGAAATCATACCCAGTAATGTCGAATAATATTTTTCTCTGTTTTCGGGAGTTAAAGTAAAAAGGGTTATTTGAATATGGAGTTCACTGCCATCTGTGCTTGGAGCAGCTTCCGGTATCCAGCCTCCGTTTTTCCACCAGTTTTCTGGAGCACTTTCGCCTGTGTCACCTATTGCTGCGGCATCACTGACAGCTCCATTAGCAAAATAAAGAAAGACGTCGTCACTTGAATAATAATCCACTTCTGCACAATTAGCCTCCCCTACAAGCTTTTCTAAACCTGAATAAGTAAAACCAATATTAAGACAATAATCAGGTTTTACCATGTTTTCCCACGGCTCTGCATTAGTAATGCACATACCACCGGGGCCCTTTCCCGAAGCAAGATCGGCACAGAATTTTTGGGCACCGGCTATGTCTTTTATACTTAAAATGATGTACCGGATATTGGGATAGTTATACCCTTTTAGTATCAATCCCTGTACGTCACTCATGTCAATCTTGGTTGAATTGTCCATAGTTTTATCTTAATTAATTTTATTTAAGAAGATCAGACTATTTACAATCCGGTTTTTGAGCCTTTGGAAAATCATAACTCACCTGACCCGGAACTGCCGGCCATATTTTATCGGCATTTGGATAATTATCAATAACTTTTGCTACTGTCAGACCCGGGAAATTTGTACCAAAAACATATTTTCCGTTTTTGTCACCTGCAGAAAGAACCGGATCTCCAAAATTATATCGCATTAACAGACAATAAAAAGCCAATGGATTTTTCTTAACTCCTCCCATTTTATGAATGTAATTTGCTGATGTCTTCCCATTAGGATCTACACCGGGAATTCCCGTTTCATCCATAAAAAGGAGCAAAGTATCTAAGCCTTTTACAATTTCGTCTATTTGAAAAAATGCACTAATATAAGCATCAAACTGTCCGTCGTAGATAGACATCACTACCAAGACATCTTTCCCGGGATAAGACTGAAATCCCGGAACTGGTATTCCCGGCGTTGGCTGGCCGTCTGCTTGCGCATAAATCGTGAAATAATGAACTCCTGTTGTTTTACGAAGATCTCCAACGGGAGCTGCTGTCAGTTTTGCGGCTTCTTTAACTTTTTCGGCTGCGGTCATTGCTTCTGCTATGACTCCTTTTTTTAGAGGAATAAACAAAAATAACAGATGTTGCTGATCTGTTATCGGTACGGTAATAGCTTGTGGTGTTGACATAGTTGATTGTTGTTTTTGGGTATCCTACTCTGTTCAGGCTTTTCGGAGAACGCCTTTTATTTGCTTAATAAGCAACGAATTTAGAAAGAGCAAATACGATGGCAACAAGTAGTTATACCTGAATACAAAAGTGTCTACGAATTGTCTACAAAATTTAAAACAAAAACAAAAAAAACGCTGCAATTTCTTGCAGCGTTTTCTATATATCTTAAAATCGGAATATGTTTAAACTCCTAATTTCTTAGCAATCTCTGTTGGAATTCCTCCTTTGTTAACCAGTAAAGCGGTCGTTTTATATTTTACGAAATTTTTGGTTACAAACAAGAAGCCTTTGTAGTCGTTTGTTTCTCCCCAGGAATTTTTTACGATGTAATATTCTCTTCCGGTCTGATCTTTGGCAAGACCAATAATGTGCATTCCGTGATCGTCTGTAGTCGTGTAATTGTCAAACGCAGCCTGACGCATTTCCGGAGTAATTTCCGGTTCCGGTTTTGGTCCGTTAAACATGTCTGCTTTTTCTTCTGCTGTCATATCTTCGAATTTTTTTGTCGGAACGTATGCAACTCCATTTTTCCAGCTAAAGCTTTT
>JBDTNT010000166.1:0-4299 GCA_039933615.1 Flavobacterium sp.
GTAATTTTTAGAAACTCAAGCGGCTTTATTTTTTCCAAATCTGTGTTTAAAAGCTGGACGGTCTCCTTGTTGCTTTTTTCTACTTTTCCTTGGCGTGCCAGCGATTTATAGCCCCTGCTGTTGCAAATGTGTGAACAATAACGTGTACGTGTTGTTCTGGCTGTAAACTGTTTTTTGCAGTGTTCACAAATTCTGATGACCTCAATTTTAGAACTCATAATGTGACTAATTTTGTGTCCCATTGTGTCTATGTGTCTCACATTGTGTCATAATTTCGCCGAAAAAAATCCAAGCATGGATTTTATTTTTCGTGGTACAATTATGGTACAAAAAAGAACAAACTATCTGTAAATAAAACTATATAAACAGAAAGAGAAATCCCAGTCAAAATGCTGTTTTATAACATTTTAACTGGGATTCTTTGTTTTAGTTTGTGATGTTTTGTGAAACCTATTTCCCAATACAGAAATTAGCAAATATATTACCCAACAATTCATCATTGGAAACCTGGCCCGTAATAAGTCCAAATTGGTATAAAGCTTCACGTATATCCAGTGCCATTAGGTCACTTGAAAGATTGGTTTCAAGGCCATATTTTACTTTTTGTATTTCATCTAAAGCTTTTAGTAAAGAATCATAATGTCTTGTATTCGTAACAATTGTTTCATTATTTCGAAGAGCGCCAGTATTCACAAATGAAAGCAATTCATTCTTTAAATTGTCAACACCGATTTTCTCTTTTGCAGAAATTAATAAAAGTTTTGCATTTAAATTTTCAAGCTGATTGGTGATGTTTAAGACTTCATCAGCAGATAAAATATCTTTCTTATTAACTACAATCAATAAAGGTTTTAAAGGATATTTATTTTTAATCTGTTCAATTTCAGAAACAAACTCAGAACTTGAAACCTGAAATTTTAAACCGTCAAACAGATAAATTACCACTTGTGCCTGTTCTATTTTTTCGAAGGTTTTTTTAATTCCAATACTTTCAACAACGTCCTTTGTCTCACGGATTCCTGCCGTATCAATAAATCGGAAACCAATTCCGCCAATTACTAATTCGTCTTCAATAGTATCACGCGTAGTTCCCGCAATATCAGAAACAATAGCACGTTCTTCGTTCAGTAAAGCATTAAGTAAAGTTGATTTTCCAACATTAGGTTCTCCTACAATTGCGACCGGAATTCCGTTTTTAATAACATTACCAACGGCGAAGGAATCAATCAGACGTTTTAAGACAAACTCAATCCTGTTTAATAATTCATGAAACTGACTTCTGTCGGCAAATTCTACATCTTCTTCGGCAAAGTCAAGCTCCAGCTCGATTAAAGAAGCGAAATTTAAAAGCTCTTCACGTAGTTTTGCAATTTCATTACTAAATCCACCGCGCATCTGCTGCATCGCAATTTGATGTGAAGCTTCGTTGTCTGAAGAGATAAGATCTGCAACAGCTTCTGCCTGTGATAAATCTAGTTTTCCGTTTAGGAAAGCTCTAAGGGTAAATTCTCCGGCATCTGCCATCCTGCAGCCTTGTCTCAATAAAAGCTGAATAATTTGCTGTTGGATATAAATTGATCCGTGACATGAAATTTCTATTGTATTCTCTCCTGTATAAGAATTTGGACCTTTAAATACAGAAACCAAAACTTCGTCAAGTGTTTTATTATTATCTACAATATGGCCTAAATGCAAAGTATGTGTTTTTTGCGTTGTTAAATCTTTGTTTTTGATAGATTTAAAAACACTGTTTCCGATCGTAATGGCATCGGAACCTGAAATTCGAATTATGGCAATTGCGCCGGCTCCCGAAGGTGTAGCCAATGCAACTATAGAATCTTGATTTATCATGAGGCAAAGGTATAAAAAAAGGCTTAAAATTACGAACCTGAACTCTTCACGCCTTATTACATTTTCAGTTTGTTTTTTACAATCCACATTCGTTTTTCGAAGTCTTTTTTAAATGTTAAATTACTGATAATTGTCAGGTTAATTTGTTTTTAGAATGACTAAATTTGAGAGAACAACATATAAAACTGAAACAAAATGAAAAAGATATTACTTCCCACCGATTTTTCTGAAGCCGCAACAAATGCTTTTGTTCATGCTTTAGAATTTGCTAAAATTGTCAACGCAGAACTTATTTTATTGCACACGTTTGAAATTCCGGTTTATGACAGTCAGTTTTTTCCTGAAAATTATGCCTCCATTTACAGTTCGCTGGAACTGGCAAAATTCGAGATGTTTAAAGATGAAATTCCAAGATTGAGAACCATTGCCATGGAACGAAAACTGGAAGATATTGTCATAAAACATCGTTTGATGGACGGTGATTTGTTATACAATTTGAAAAATGCTGTAAAGGAAGATAAAATCGACTTTGTAATTATGGGAACAACAGGCATTTCTGACTGGACAAAATTTTTCCTCGGATCCAATACCAGTTCTGTAATTTCCGGAGTCGAAGTTCCTGTTTTATGTGTTCCTGTTGATGCTGAATTTAAGAAAATCAAGATAATTGGATTTACAACACGCTATCGTGAAAAAGATAAAAAAGAACTCAGAAAAATCTTGAAGATTGCTAAAAAAACCAATGCAAAAGTAAAAAGCTTATATGTTAAAACTTCTGATTCAGATGTTTCCGAAACTACAGTTAAAGAATGGGAAAGAGAATTTGCAAATGAAAATGTTGAGTTTTTGGTTTTACCAAGTGATGAAGTGAAAGAAACGATTCTGGATTTTGTGCTTTATAAAGAAGTTGATGTCCTGGCAATGATTACCCATAAACGCTCCTTCTTTGAAAGCCTGTTCGATTCCAGTTTTACCAAAAAAATTTCCAAACAAGTCCCTGTTCCGGTTTTGGTAATGCATGAAGATTAATTTCAATAAATTTGAGATACTGATTTTGTTATGTAAAACCTATATTTGTATTTCATCAAATCATAAAAATGGATTTATATCAAAATAAGTTTGCTCAGTATTCTGAACTTTTTAATAAAATCAATAAAAGATACAACAGTATTAGTATTTTACGTCTTTTAAGTGTTTTCCTTTGTCTGCTATTATTGTTTTATTATATCAAAACAAATGAAATCCTCTACGTAGCTTTTGCATTTCTGTCTTTTGTTGGTTTTATTTTTTTAATGAAGATACATTCCCGGTTATCTTTTCAAAAACAGCATACAACAGCCATTTTAAAAATCAATGAAAATGAAATTTCATTTTTAAAAAGAGAAAAACTTCCTTTTGAGAATGGTATTGAGTTTAATGACTTCCATCATCCATACGCTTATGATTTAGACATTTTTGGAGAACATTCCTTATTTCAAAACCTAAACAGAACAGCAACCTTTATAGGAAAAAAAACACTTGCCAATCAATTGTTGCACACACTTCCAAATAAAAATATTATAGAAAACCAGGAAGCGATAAATGAATTAAAAACTAAGATTGACTGGAGACAGGATTTTGTTGCTTTGGCAATGATTAGTAATGATTCAAAAAGCTCCTATGATTCAATAATGTATTGGAATTCATTTAAAAATAATTCCTTGCCTAAAGTTTTAGTTTTAGCTTCCATAGTACTTCCAACTTTGTTTTTTGGCTTTTTAACGGCTTATTTTATTACTTCAAAAATGATTCTCCTGTCTTATCTGACTTATATTTTTATAGCAAATATGATAGTTTTGGGACAGTCTTTTAAAAGAATTCAATCAGAAATTGCAAAAGCAGACAACGTTGATAAAATCATAAAACAATACAGTTTATTGGTAAGTAAAATTGAAAAAGAAAATTTTCAGTCTAAAAAGTTAATTGATTTACAAAGGGAGCTGGTCTTTAAGAATGCAACGGCCAGTGTTCATTTAAAACAATTGTCGGAATTGTTTTCAAGAATGGATACCATCAGTAATTTTGTAACTGCAATTGTTTTCAACGGAACCTTTTTATTTAATCTTCATGTCTTAAGGGCACTTTTGAAATGGAAAGAGGACTATTCTACAGAACTTGAAAAATGGATTTCGATTATTGGAGAATTTGAAACATTAAACAGTTTGGCCAATTTGGCTTATAATAACACTGATTTTGTTTTCCCCAAAATAAACGATGAGTATAAAATTGGATTTAAAAATTTAGCGCATCCGTTATTAAATCCGGCAAGCAGGGTAGGGAATGATACTCGTTTTTATCCTCAGTCATTCATGATTTTGACGGGTTCTAATATGTCCGGTAAAAGTACTTTTCTAAGAAGTTTGGGAGTAAACATGGTTCTAGGAGGAATAGGATCTGTGGTCTGTGCTT
>JBDTNT010000167.1:0-3938 GCA_039933615.1 Flavobacterium sp.
TAGTAACCGAATCATCATGCCAGTTTTTCATAAAAAGGCCAATAACTTCGTATCCCTGCTGTTGCAGCAAATAAGCAGCAACACTAGAATCAACTCCTCCGGAAAGTCCAACAACTACACGTTTCATTTTAACTCGTTTATATTTTTACAAGGGTGCAAAGGTAAGCCAAATTCCATATAATTGTGATGCTTTTGATTAGTTTATATAATCCCACGGTAGATAAAACTTATTGCTTTTTTTAATTACTTTTAATCCATCAATTAAAACACCATGTCAAAACAGGTTTACAGTTTTATTTTCTTTATCCTTTTTACCACTCTGAATGCTCAAAATTATACGTCGACGCTGCAAAATTATCAGGCTTACAAGAAATTCAAAGGAAAACCATTATCGGATAAATTTTCAAATATAGAATCTGTAAAAGTCATTTACGATCTGAAAAAGCAAAAAATGTATTATTTTAATAGCACACTGATTCGCCTACACTATGATTTTGTTACGAACTATTTAGGATATGCTAAAGATCTGGATACTTTCAATGTTGATAATTACAGCGATACAGAAAAAAACAGGGATTTTTTATTAGGAAACCTGAATCATATAAAAGGAACTGAAAAATGGGTTTTTGAACTCGCAGCTTCTGACCACATGCCTGTTTTATTGATAGAGCGTTTTTATAATCTGGTTGTTCAATCTACTTTTATTGGAAAGGATTTAAAATTCTATCTCAATAATCCGGAAAAACTGCAATGGTTTCAAGAAAATAAATTTAAAATCCAATGTGTAAAATCTAATTACATTTTTGATGAAATTACCTATCAGGAAGTCGTTTCCGGAAGTAACGTCGGAATTTTAAAACAATATAAAGCCAAAGATTTAGAAAGTACTACTCCAAATCCGGACGAAATCATTATTTTGGACGGTACTCCCGATATTTTACCAAATGTGAGAGGAATTATTGTAAATGAACTTCAAACCCCTCTAAGCCATTTAGTTTTGTTAGGCAAAAATAGAAAAATTCCTATTATGGCTTATACAACTGTGTTGAAGGATGCCAATATTAAAAAATTAATTTCAAAAAAAGTAGAACTAAAAATTGCTGTTGACACCTTTTATATCCGGGAATCCAGCAAAAAAATAACTCAAAAAACAATTAAGAAAAAGAAAAAACTAATCGTCGACAATAGCATCACTGATTTGGTTGATTTGAATAAAATCTCAAAAAAAGGAGTGAATTACATTGGTTCAAAAGCTCAAAACATGTCCTATTTAATTGCTATTTCAAAAGAAATTCCATTTAAAACACCAGAAAATGCGCACGCTATTCCGTTTTACTTCTATACCAGTCATATTCAAAAAAAATCTATTTCTCCTTTAATTAAAGAGCTTCTGGCCTACCCACATAAAGATTCTGTTGTTTGGGTCAATAAACAATTAAAGAAAATACGCGATGCCATAAAGAAAGAGCCAATTAATCCTGAATTAACAGCAAAACTGAATCAGACTTTTAAAAATGCTTCCTTTAAAAATTTCAGGTTCCGATCTTCTACTAATGCAGAAGATATGGATGATTTTAATGGTGCCGGATTATATGATTCTAAAACAGGAATTATGGGCGACAGCATAAAGACTTTTGAAAAAGCTATTAAACAAGTCTGGGCAAGTACCTGGAATGAAGCTTCCTATCTGGAAAGAGAGCTTTTTGGAATCGATCAGGAAAGTATTGCAATGGGGGTTTTGGTGCATCGTTCTTTTCCGGATGAACTGGCCAATGGTGTTATCATTACAAAAAATATTTTCAGGGAAAACTTTTCAGGAATTACAGTCAACATTCAAAAAGGTGAAAATTCAGTTGTAAAACCTGAAAAAGGAGAAATCTGCGAACAATTTGTGATCTATCATTTCAACACCGGAACCGACAACGATGATTTTGATGTAGATTACACTTCCAATTCAAACCTGAATAATAATGAACCATTACTGACCAGAAAAGAAATAAGTACTCTTTTTATTGTCAGCAAAAAAATTGAAACCAAAATGTATCGTTACTGGAGAAAAAATCTGTTCCATCCTGTAGATATTGAATTCAAGATTGTTGGAGCAAGCAGGGATTTATATATCAAACAAGTACGGCCTTTTAATGAATAATCAATAATATACTAAAAGATCAATTTCGTTTGAAACGGTATCAATACTAACAATTTTAAAGTCAAAATTTTCAATATTAATTTTAGCATAAATTGATTTCCTAATACTTTGATTATCTAAAACGAAGCCATTTTCTAATATAATTTTCAACTGAATCATATTTAGAAATTTAGACGCTTTTTTGTTTACGATAACCGAAGCAATGATATAAAATCCTATGATAATTAACTGGAAAAACAGCAAGATTTCTATTTTCTCATACGGATACATAATATCTAAAATAGAAAGGGTAATAGTAGCAAAAAGAAAGATAATGGCATTTACCGTAAAAGACTGTGTCCTAAATCTTAAAATAGAAAAAATAGCAAACAGCCCAAAACCAATACCTACCCCGATTTCTATTTTTGTAAATAAATAACAGAGCGAAAAAGTACAGAGTCCAACGATTACCATCAAAGGATTTATCGTTTCATTATCTTTTCTGTTTGAAAAAAAGTAAAGAATCAAAATTGAAAAAAACAATAATAAAAATCTCCCTGAAAGCTCGTTTAAATCCATTTAGTCTATCAATTAACAAATCAAATTTAATCAATTTATTCTTTCTCTTTTTTATTTTATTCTGATTCAATTCTTCTATGAATATACCTTTGGATTCGAAGGGTATTAAAGTAAATATTATTCCATTTTAGGTTTTGAATCGGACTGATAATTACTTTTTGGATCACTCATATTTACTTCTTTCGTCAGTTTCCCTTTTAAATAAAACTTCCACATTCCGGCTTTTTTTCCATTAAGAAACTTTCCTTCAGAAGCTACCACTCCATCAGAATCATAGAAAACAGCGTCACCGCTATATTGATTGTTCTTATAAGTAGTCTTCTCTAATATAATTCCATTTTGTCCATATTTTTTGTAGATTCCATCTTTCTGTCCATTTACATAAGTCATTTCTTCTGCCACTTTAGCATTTGGATAAAAAACAGTTCTTGGACCTTCCAACTTTCCATTTTTATAATTTTCAGTTGTCATAATAACTTTCGAAGCTTTATGATAGTACTTCCATTCTCCTTCGTAATTTTTACCAATTACTTTTCCTTCACTTACTTTATTTTTACTCTGATCATAAAAAATATTATAAGCACTGCCGTCATTAGCACTAAAATCACGTGTGGCCACGACATCTGCTTTTTTCGTATCATCGAAAAACTTAAATATACCGGTTTCTTTTCCATGACTAAATGTTCCCTCATAGCGGGGACGTTTAGAAACTTCGTAAGTTCCTTTCCATAAACCGTCTTTTTTACCGTTGGCATCCAATTTATTGATGTCTGCCTGGGCACTTATTATGAATGCATTCAAAAGTGCCAGTCCCAATATTATCTTTTTTAAAATCATCATATATTCAATTTTAAACTTTAACGAAATTGTACTTTATAAAGTATATCACAGATATAAAAAAATCCCGATAAATCGAGATTTTTTTAAGAACTTATTTCTTTTTATTCTGAGCTTTTGTAGCTTCCTGTTGCTCCATTACTTCCTGAAGACGTTGTTGAAATTTGCTTTGTTTTTTAGGCTCTTTCAATTTGTTTTCCTGAATCTGAGCATGAATTTTATCTGTATCGACGATGTAATTTTTAATTACAAACATAATTCCGATTGTAATTAAGTTGGAAATAAAGTTATACAAACTTAATCCAGCACCATAACTATTGAAGAAAATTAACATCATCAATGGCGAAACATAAATCATGATTTTCATCATTTTTGCCATATCCGGCATACCTTC
>JBDTNT010000168.1:0-7065 GCA_039933615.1 Flavobacterium sp.
TCTAAATTATTACGTTGCATTTTAAAAATAGAATTGCACCCAACGGGTTATACTTTTAATAAAATTCAGACGCTCCAAACACCGAATTCCTAAAATTCAATTCAAAATTATATCTTCTGTATAATTACATTATTTCACTGCTTTTTCCTCTTAGTCTCATTTTGGATACAAGAACTAGAGATTCGGCTACTTCGTAAAAGGAATTGTTAGGGATCTTTGTCTTATTATTTTAATCTAAAATTTAAAACAACAATCATGGACAGCATAAAGAAAATAAAACTAGGAAACCAGGGACTTATAATTCCAAATATTGGACTGGGCTGTATGGGAATGACTCAAATTGCCGGAAACGATATTTATGGCAAAGCAGACGAATCTGAAGCTATAAAAACCATACACCGCTCTCTCGAACTGGGCGGAAACTTTTTGGATACGGCAGATCTATATGGTCCGTTACACAATGAAAGACTGATTGCAAAAGCCATAAAAGGAAATCGAAACGCGTATAGCATTGCAACAAAGTTTGGTTTTGAAATTGATGATAACGAAGAACTTACCTGGAAATTCAACGGTACAAAAAGCTATGTGAAAAAAGCGGTAGAACGCTCCCTGAAAAATCTGGGAACCGACTATATCGATTTGTACTATTTACACAGACTGGATCCCAATACCCCAATTGAAGAAACTGTTGCCGCAATGGCAGATCTGGTAAAAGAAGGGAAAGTGGGTTACATTGGTCTTTCCGAAGTTTCTTCTGAAACGATCAGAAAAGCGCATAAAATTCATCCTCTGACCGCAATTCAAACTGAATATTCTCTTTTTGAAAGAAATGCTGAAGAAAGCGGAATCATAAAAACGCTTGAAGAGTTGAATATTGGTTTCGTAGCCTACTCACCACTTGGAAGAGGCTTTATTTCCGGCGAAATACAACATCCGGATGACTTTCCTGAAAATGATTTCAGAAGATCGATTCCGCGTTTTCAGGGAGAGCAATTTTATAAAAACATCGATCTTCTAAAGGAGATAAAAACCATTGCTGACGAAAGAAAAATAACCGCATCACAACTGGCGCTCGCCTGGATTACGTCTAAAGGTTTTCTGGCCATACCGGGAACAAAACGCGTAAAATATGTAGAAGAAAATATTGCCGCCGCGCAATTAATCTTAACCGAAAATGAATTAGAGCGATTAGAGAGTATTATTCCATTAGGAACAGTTACCGGAGATCGTTACGACGAATCCGGAATGGGATCGATAGATCAATAAAAGGGGGAAGAAAAAGGTTAAATAAAAAACGAAAGGAAAAGCTATCTTTACAATAGCTTTTCCTTTTTTAAATATCATCTCATGAAAAAAGAAGTCCATACTCCGCATATCATTCGTTCCATTTCAGAATTACACTATTTGCTGAAAATCCCAAAACCGGAACATCCGCTGGTAAGTTTTGTAGATCTGAGCCAGATAAGCTGTCATTTTGATGATAATTTAAAAACCGTCATCTATGAATTTTACACGGTTTGTATCAAAAAAGGTTTTAAAGGCAAAATGAAATACGGTCAGAATTATTACGATTTTGATGAAGGCGTAATGACATTCATGGGGCCGGGACAAATTATTTCCACTAAAGTTTCGGTTGACTCCGCAGTATATGGTGCCATGTTAGTGATTCATCCTGATTTTATTCAGAATTATGCTTTAGCCAAAAAAATCAAAGAGTATGGTTTTTTCTCCTATGCAGTAAGCGAAGCGCTGCATCTTTCTGAAAAGGAACAAACCATGATTACCGGAATCATGAAAAATATAGATCAGGAATATGTTTCTTCTATTGATGCTTTTAGTCAGGATGTGATGATTTCGCATATCGAATTACTCCTTAATTACTGCAATCGTTTTTACAACCGTCAGTTTCTGACCCGAAAAAGTGCCAGCAGTACTATCTTAACAAAACTGGAGGACTTGCTGCTGGATTATTTTGAAAGTGACAAAGTTCAGAAATTAGGATTGCCGACTGTTGCTTATATTTCAGAGGAACTGAATGTTTCCCCTAATTATCTCAGTGATATGCTGCGCTCCCTGACCGGACAAAGTACACAGCATCATATTCATAATAAAATCATCGAAAAAGCAAAAGAATTACTCACTACAACTTCGCTTAGCGTTAGCGAAACGGCTTACCAGCTTGGATTTGAATATCCGCAGTCTTTCAATAAATTATTTAAAAGCAAAACAAACGTTTCCCCCTTGGAATTCAGGAGTTCGTTTAATTAGCTTTTGAGGCGTTCGTGCAATAATTTGAAATAGGCAAACGCTTTTAACAATCGGCTGCCGTGCCAGGAGAACATTTCGCCATCTACAAAAATAGTTTTAGCGTGATGTGTAAAACGTCCGATCTCAAAAGCATCTTCTTCCTTAAAAGGATACGGTTCCGATGAAAGTAAAACTAAGTCCGGATCCCCTTCCAGACGCATTTTCTTAAGTTCAATTTCAGGATAACGTCCTTTGTCTGCGTAAATATTCTGAAAGTGGTTCAGTTTTAATAATTCTTCAATATACGTATCATTTCCGGCAACCATATAAGGGTTTTTCCAAATAAAATAGGCTGCCTTTTTAACTGGAATATCTTCCATGTATTTTTTGAAATCGCTTAAAGCGAAGGCCAGTTTATTGTTCCATTTCTGAGCTTCCGTTCTACAGTTGAAGATTTGTCCGAAATCTGAAATCATCTGAAAATTATCTTCCACCGTTACGATATTCGTGACCCACACCGGACAGATTGCACTTAACTGCTCTACTATTTCAAGCGTATTTTCTTCTTTATTACAAATGATGATATCAGGCTGTAACAGCTTTATTTTTTCGAAGTGAATCTTTTTCGTTCCGCCAACTGTTTTCTTCGTCGATTTCAAATGATACGGATGCACGCAGAACTTGGTTATCCCGATGATTTTTTCTTCCAGCCCCAAATCATATAATAATTCGGTTTGAGAAGGAACCAGCGAAATAATCCGTTTTGGAGCCGTTTCAAAAGAATGTGAAGTGCCTAACTGATCGGTGAATTGTTTCAATGTTTTTTTGTTTCAGGGTTTCCTTGTATCAGGTTTTCTTTTGTTTCAGGTTTCTTAACCGTAAAGTTCGCAAAGTACAGCAACTTTAAACTTCAACCTTCAACCTAATTATCTCTTCCATTTCCTGCTGTACTTTCAATGCTTCTTCTCTTGCTTTGTCTGCAAAATCAGTTCCTTTTGAAGCATAGATAATTGCTCTGGCAGAATTTACCAAAAGACCAATTTTATCATTCATTCCGTATTTGCATACTTCAGATAAACTTCCGCCCTGGGCACCAATTCCGGGAACCAGCAAGAAACTGTCCGGAACAATTTTTCTGATGTCCGCAAAATATTCCGCTTTTGTAGCCCCAACAACATACATCAGGTTTTGACTGTTTTTCCATGTTTTAGAAGTTTCCAAAACTTGTTTGTACAACTCTTTTCCGTTTGTAGTTAAGGTTTGAAAATCGAAAGCACCTTCATTAGAAGTCAAAGCCAGCATAATCGTATGTTTACTCTCGAAAGCCAGAAAAGGTTCAACAGAATCTTTCCCCATATAAGGCGCAACGGTTACACTATCAAAATTAAGGTCTTCAAAAAAAGCTTTTGCATACATGCCCGAAGTATTTCCGATATCGCCGCGTTTTGCATCGGCAATGGTAAAAATATCGGGATATTTTTCGTTGATATAGTTAATTGTTTTCTGAAGCGAAAGCCATCCTTTTATCCCATAAGCCTCAAAAAAAGCGGTATTTGGTTTATAGCCGACTGTTAAATCATGTGTCGCATCGATTATGGCTTTATTGAATTCGAAAATAGGATCTTCGGTTTCTAATAAATGAGGTGGAATCTTCGTTAAATCAGGATCCAATCCAACGCATAAAAATGATTTTTTCAGAAGAATTTGTTCGTGTAGTTGTTGTGTTGTCATTCTTGTTTTTTTAGTACTCCTAATTGGTAAGAAGCAGTTCTTTTTCGGAAGTATGCAAAAATAAAAAAAGCCACTCAATTAAGAATGGCTTTTTGGTATTATATTCAGTAAGGTTTATAAATTGCCTAAATAAACAATTTCAGTTCTTCTGTTTTCAGCTCTGCCTGAAGCCGTTTTGTTTGACTTAACCGGTTTTGTAGCTCCAAATCCCTGAGAAGTTAAATTAGCAGCATTTACTCCTTTGCTAATCAAAAGATCCATAATAACTTTTGCTCTGGCTTCAGATAGTTTTTGGTTTGCTTTTGCATTCCCTACATTATCTGTATGACCGTTAATCGCAAATTTAGCATTTGGATAATTTTTCAATATTTCTTTGATAGCATCCAGTCTTCCGGACGTTTCTCCTTTTTTAGCATCATTAAGAGTAGCTTTGCCTGTTGTAAAAAAGATAGATTTTGCCTCTACTCTCAATTGCTCTAAAGTAGCTTTAGAAACTTTTGGACAACCTTTATTATCTATTGGGCCAGCTATTAAAGGACAATCATCTTCACTATCTGCAAGACCATCTTTATCTGCATCCAAAACCGGACATCCTTTGTTTTCAACCAAACCTGGAACATCGATACAAGCGTCGTCTTTGTCTAAAACTCCGTCTTTATCAGTATCCGGCCATGGACAACCTTTGTTTTCTACCGGTCCTGCAACTGCCGGACAGGCATCTGCATTGTCTAATAAAGTATCTCCATCAGAATCTTTCCATGGACATCCTTTGTTTTCTGCCGGTCCTTTTACGTCCGGACAGGCATCGTCTTTATCAAAAACTTTATCTCCATCCGTATCCGGCCAGGGACAGCCGTTATTTTCTGCCGGTCCTGCTACTTTTCTGCAGGCATCTTCTTTATCGATAACACCGTCTTCGTCTGTATCCTTAAATTTCTTTTCATAAACCGGGATTTTTATACCCAAATGAAAATCAGCTCCCTTAGATTCTTTAGAAACTAAATTGGTCAGGACAGAACCCGAACCAATAAAGAAGGCTCCTACTCTGATTCCCGAACCAACCTGCATTCCGGTATACTCCATCCAGGTTACCGGAACATAGAAACTAAACCATCTGCTTTCGTAACGCGGTGTCAGACTTACGCGGTCTGCAATCCCATAACCGTTGACTTTGTTGGCCGAAACCATATTAATATCTCCATTCAGATTCAAATAGAATTTCTTGTACATATTCCAGTCCGCATCTGCGTGAAGCGCTGTCGGCAAATTTGTTTTTGCCCCTTTTGAAGTTGCCGTTTTCGTATAATGCTCGTTTAAGAAGTCATATAAATTATCGGCATCATCAATCATCTGTTGCGTTACAACTCCCGTTACATTATAAGTATCCTGTTTTGCATTTCTGTAATCTATAGACCCAATGTCTGTAACAGATAATCCGAAACGAACTTTATACTTATTTAAGTCCCTAAAATTATTATCGGCCGGAGTTGCTCTGTTTACATCGTATTGATCGTAATCAGGTCTCCATTCGTATACAAGTCCAAAATCAAAACCGAATCCTCTCGAACCTGAGTCAAAATCATAATCTTCGTTTGCTTCAAAATCCTGACTTGCCCCTATTGTAATTTCTCCGGTAGATGCCAGAACACCGGCCTGAGGATTAACGGTATTTTCAACATAGGTTACTTTTACATCTTTTCCCTGTACGTATCCGTTTACTCCACCCTGTAAATACTTGGCAGTTAAACCCCCTTTCAGGAAATGCTGATTTTTTTGGTATAAAACGGCAGCATAAGAAATACCAACTTCACCCCACGTATTTGAGGCTCCGTTTACATTCCCGGCATTGAAGTTAAAATTGCTTGATTCATCTAAACCGTCTTTTACCTGATCAATAAGATACCCATTTACATTTCTGACATTACTTACAGATCTGGCTCTTGTAAATACGGCCAAAGTATGCTTTGGAGCAATATTAAACATAAAAGACGGCCCCATAATGTCAAAATTAGCAAGACCATTATTAGTATTAGAAGGAGTCATCTTTGACTCCTTGTCGAAATCGTAACCCTTTTTGTAAACATCAAAAAGACGGACTCCGTACAAATCATTCTGTACCGACCCGCTAATCGAAAAAATATTGATATCTGTTTTAAAACGCGAATCGGCTATAGAAGCCGGATTAAAAAGAACACTTTGTACACCAGCATAATTATCCTGAAAATAACCCAGATATGATTGGGCATTTACCGTAAAAGAAGCGGTAAAAAGTAATAAAATAAGTAATTGTTTTTTCATTAAAATTTTGGGTTTTAAATTTAGTCGGCGGCAAAACTACAATAATAGATTCATTAAAATGTTACCGTAACATTGAATTCATGTAACATCTTCATCAAATTATGTAAGGAAAAAAATGTACCTGACTTTTATTTTTGTAATAAACCGCAAATCAAACGATTATGAGCCCAAACATCGGAATTAGCACAAAGAACTTAAAGAAGAGTGCCACTATATTAGCCACGATTTTATCTAACGAAATGACCTTATATGTAAAAACCAGAAAATTTCACTGGAATATTTCAGGAAACAGCTTCATGGAATTACATAAACTGTTCGAAGATCAATACCGAATTTTAGAAAACAACATTGATGAAGTAGCAGAACGCATCAGTCAGTTGGGTGAAAAAACAATCGGAACAATGAAAGAGTTTATTGAAAACTCAACATTAAAAGAAGCACCGACAGAATATGCATCGCAAAAACATATGCTGCAGGAACTTTTAGAAAACCACGAACAACTGATAACCGAATTCAGGGATTATATCCCGGCGTTTGAAAATGACAACCACGATATAGGTTCTGCAGATTTTATTACAGGTTTATTGCAGCAGCACGAAAAAATGGCGTGGATCCTTCGTCGCTATCAGGCTTAAAAAGCCAAAATGTGAATTATAGAACATTCTCAAAAATTGATATAAGAGATAACCCGTCATTAATTTGCAATTTTACAATACTATTAATCATTAAAAAAAAATATCATGAATACTACAGAGATAAAAGGAAACTGGAACGAGTTAAAAGGTAAAT
>JBDTNT010000169.1:0-60095 GCA_039933615.1 Flavobacterium sp.
TCAGATAGTTTTTGAAATAAATAAAATAAAAATCAAATTTAGGTTCCTGTAATTTATGTGGTAAAGTGAAAAATAAAATCAAGTTTACCACAGAAAGTGTGGTAAAATGAAAATAAAAATCAAATTTACCACAACAATAAAAATTAAAAAAAGATAAAAAGGATGACAAAAAAAGAAATTAAAAATGATAATAATGAAGTTATTGCCTTATTTAAATCAAATGCAATAATTGAAGGAAATATTGTAAAGATAGCGGTCGAAGAATTTTACAATTTTACTTATTTAGACAAAGAAAAATACGGTCAATTTAATCAACGCTTTGTATGATTTCAACAATGCCTCACTTCTTTTAACTAAAATAAATTAAGTTAAGACAACCTCGTCACCAACCCGAATAATCCCATTATTTAAAGCCACAATATTAGTTCCGAATAAGACTGAGTTACCCACATTTCTATATTTACTTAAGGTTTTCAAAGGCTCTTTTTTCACAATTGCTTTCTGCGGATCATTATTGACCATGATACATCTTCCGCAGGGTTTTATGTTTTTAAATTGTACTTCTCCGATTTTAAAGGTGTCAAAATCGTCTTCTTCATGTGCAGTACAACTGCTAATTACAATATTGGGACGGAATCTTAAAACAGTGATTTTATCTTCCAGTTTTTCATTCAGGAAATCAAGACTTTCTGTTCCTGTCAGTAAGTACGGATAACCATCTGCAAGACTTACATTGAATGTTTCTTTCAATTTTGAACTTTCATGTTTGCGGTCTCCAATTTTAATGATTTTGACTAATTTGCATTCAAAACCTAAATGTTTGCTAAACCATTTTGAAGTCGTTTTACTTACTTCCACAACTTCACTTTTATCATCCCAAACAGTAGTTTCGATTGGAAAATCTAAATGCTCTTCTATTGAAAATTCATGTTTTTTATCTTCGAAAGTGATGCTGATTTTACCATTTGAAATCTGGGGATAAAACTGACTCATAACAGGATATTCACGCTGCGTTACAAGTTGGTTTTCAGCATCAATTATCATCCACCTGCGATCATTTTCAAATCCCATTTCTTCTGCGAAAGCTTCCTTGCAGCTAATACCCGCCAGGCTTTTTACCGGATAGATATAAATTTCTTTTACCACATAAATTGCACTCATCTTACTCACTTTTTAAAATAGACATAAATGCTGTCCGATCAATTTCGCAACAGCCCAAACTTTCTAAATGCGGATTATAAACCTGACAATCCAAAAGTTTATAATTATTCTTTCTTAAATACTCAACCAAAGCAATAAAGGCAACTTTTGAAGCATTTGATACTTTTGAAAACATACTTTCTCCGCAGAAAACATTTCCCATATCGATTCCGTATAATCCTCCAACCAAAACCTCATCCTGCCAAACCTCAACAGATTTTGCTACTCCGATTTCGTGGAGATTGCAATATGCATCAATCATTTCATTAGAAATCCAGGTTCCGCTCTGACCCTCTCTTTTTATTTTCTGGCAATTCGAAATGACCTCTTTAAAATTTTGATTAAAGCTGACTTTAAACTGATTTCTGTTCAGAATGTTCCGCATACTTTTAGATACAATCAGTTCGTCTAAGAACAAAACCATTCTTGGATCCGGTGACCACCAAATAATTGGCTCTCCTTCATTAAACCAGGGAAAAATACCGCTTTTGTAAGCCAAGTGCAAACGTTCCGGGCTCAGATCACCACCAATAGCAAGAATTCCTTCTTCATCGGTTTCTGAAACTGGCGGGAAAAACAAATCTTCGGATACGTAATACATATTTATAAAAAATTCAATCAAAAAATTCCAAACAAAAAACTTTGCAATAAAGTAAATCAAGGATTAAAATACAAAAAATTCCAAATTCCAAATGCACGTTAATGAATCAGAATTTGGAATTTAAAATTTCGGGATTAACCTTTGAATTTAACTTTTAGAAAGGTAAATCGTCCGGTTCGTCTTCGTTTAAGTTTGTAGCAGGAGCAAAAGCTTCTGCAGCTGGCATTGGCGGAGCTTGTGAAGGAGCTTCAGCACTTGCTCTTTCGATTCTCCAACCTTGGATACTATTGAAATACTTAGTTTCTCCTTGTGGATTAACCCATTCTCTTCCTCTTAAATTGATAGAAACTTTTACTGCCTCTCCTTGCTTATAGCTACTTAACAAATCGCATTTATCTTGTGTAAATTCGATTAAAATATGTTGTGGATATTGCTCATCAGTAGTAACAACTAATTCTCTTTTTTTGAATGAGGCACTAACTTGTTGCTCTGGGTTAACCACTTTTACTTTTCCTGTAACTTCCATCTTCGTTTATATTAATTATTGATTCTTTTCTTATTTTTTTGCTAAAAGTACTTTCCATGCCGACTGAATATCATCATCGTTGAGATATTTTTTGGCCTCCAAATGTACTTTTTCCTGATCATCGGAGCTTAGAACTCCTTTTACTGAAAAATTTTCTTTCACAAATATACTAACTTCTTCCTTTGTAGGCAAGGCTTCAATATTTCCTAATTTACCAAGATCATTTCCGTTAAAAACAGGGCTTTCTCTGATAAAATTTGGAATCACATCTACTCCAACCCCTAAAGTGGTAAGTGGTTTTGGCACTTCAAAAAGTCCCTGGTTCGACCTGGAATACCAATTACTTCCCAATCTGGAGACCAAATCAATTTTATGCTGGTCAATAGCGCCATTTTCATCTAAAACAGATTCGTGAATATGAATTTTGACCACTTCACACAGAATCAGGTTTCCTGCTCCTCCTTCGGTTCCCAGCGGAATAATCTGCGTGACTTTGCATTCAAATTGTACCGGAGATTCTTTTACACGATATGGTTTTACGAGATCTGACGGAATTTGCGTTAAACCTGCCTTGATAAATTCGTTTACACCATCTCCATATTCGGTACTGGCTAAAGAAGTTTGCTGTACAATATCATAATTGACCACATTTATCACCACTTCACGGGTTGCTTCGGCATTGATAAGAGTGTGTTTGACCGTATTGTCCCGAACGCGGCGGGCGGGCGAAAAAATCAGGATTGGCGGATTGGCACTAAACACATTAAAGAAACTGAACGGTGACAAATTAGGGATTCCTTTTGCACTGATTGTACTCGCAAAAGCAATTGGCCTCGGCCCAATGGCGCTCTGCAGATAACCGTGCAATTTTGCCGTCGGAATTTCTTTTGGGTTAATGCTGATCATATTTTTCCTTTTTAGCCGAATCTCTTTCCGGCGACTACAAAAGTATAGAAATCGTTACTGACAAAGAAATAGTTTTAGATTTAAAAACAAAAAATCTTTAGGGGTTCACAAAATATTAAATGTGTTTATTTCGTTATATTTATACCTCAAAATTTAAGTTATGTTTTTTTCTGACAGAAGAAATACTACCCGTTGGGTCATCATCAGCATCTCCTTTTTAATCATTTCCCTGATTCTCTGGAACACTTATACCTTTTTTCAAATTTTCAAAAATGAAGAAAGGATAAAAATGAAGCTTCTTGCAAATGCACAGATTGCATTAATTAACGCTGATGAGAATACGGACCTCGAACTTCCGCTTCAGATTTCCAGCAACAATACTTCAATTCCGGTGATCCTGACTATGTACAACAAGATTCTGACCACCAGAAATGTCCCGGAAACAATCTTACAGGACGAAAAAAAATCGACATCGTTTTTGAATAAGCTAAAAAATGAAAATGAACCGATTGTCTTTGAATATGCTCCCGGAAAATATCAGAAACTGTATTATGGAAACTCCGAATTACTTAATAAGCTTAAATATTATCCGATTGCTTTATTACTGATTATCTTTTTGTTTGGTGCCCTTATTTACAATTTCTACAAAAGCACCAAAATGGCTATTCAAAATAAGCTTTGGGCCGGAATGGCAAAAGAAACCGCACATCAGATTGGGACACCATTGTCTTCGTTAATTGGCTGGGTTGAAATTTTAAAAACAGAAGAAATAGATCAATCGATTACTTCTGAAATCGAAAAAGATGTGGATCGTCTTCAGACTATTACAGATCGTTTTTCAAAAATCGGATCTGTGCCTGTACTGGAAATTCACGATATTGTTACCGAGACTATAAACAGTTATCAGTATTTACAGTCCCGTTTCTCCAAACAGGTTGCTTTTTCACATCATATTCCACATGAACCAATTTTAGCTTTGATAAACCCAATTTTACATAGCTGGACGATCGAAAATCTGGTGAAAAACGCCATTGATGCTATGAAAGGAAAAGGAACTTTAGACCTTAAAATTGAGCAGGACAACCATCATGTAAAAATAATTGTGAAGGATTCTGGTACCGGAATTCCAAAAAACCAGTTCAAAACCATCTTTGAACCCGGTTATACCACCAAAAAGCGCGGTTGGGGACTGGGACTTTCCCTTACTAAAAGAATCGTAGAGGAATACCATAACGGAAAGATAAAAGTTTTACATTCTGAATTAGGGAAAGGCACTACTTTTCAGATTCAATTAAATAAAAAAGTGCAGCAAAAATAATTTTACTGCACTTTTATATGTTTGTAAACGAACTACTATAAATTCGCCTGAATATTTTTTGCCAAAGCTTCAAATTCTTCTTTGGAAAGTGATACTTTATTCTGAAAACGCATTTCATCCATTTCGTTTAACGGAATTAAATGTACGTGTGCATGAGGCACTTCCAAACCGACAACTGCCATTCCGACTCTCTTGCAGGGAACCGTTTTTTCTAAAGCAATTGCAATTTTCTTAGAAAATTTCATAAGGCCCAGATACAGCTCATCATCCATCTCAAAAATCTTGTTGATTTCCTGTTTTGGAATACAAAGCGTATGTCCTTTTGCATTTGGATTTACATCTAAAAAAGCAAGATAATTATCGTCTTCAGCAATTTTATAAGCTGGAATTTCTCCGTTAACTATTTTGGTGAATATAGTGCTCATTGTTTATTCGTTTATTTGGTTAATCGTTTAACCGACTGCACGGTTAAACAGTTAAACTTAAAAAAATTAGTCTCTTGAAATTTCAAGAATTTCAAATTTCAAAACACCATTTGGTACCGTTATTTCTGCTACTTCTCCAACTGATTTTCCAAGTAAACCTTTTCCAATAGGAGAAGTTACCGAAATTTTTCCGGTTTTAAGATCCGCTTCACTCTCCGCAACTAACGTATATTTCATTTCCATTCCGTTGCCCTGGTTCTTGATTTTAACATTCGAAAGAACTAATGCTTTGGAAACATCTAATTGTGATTCGTCTATTAATCTGGCATTTGAATATACTTCTTCTAATTTGGCAATTCGCATTTCCAACAATCCCTGAGCTTCTTTAGCCGCATCATATTCTGCATTTTCAGATAAATCACCTTTGTCTCTTGCTTCCGCTATATCCTGAGATGCCTTTGGGCGCATTACACTTTTTAAATGCTCCAACTCATCTTTTAATTTTTTTAATCCTTCTGCTGTATAATAAGATACTTTACTCATAACTTCATCGTTTATATAAATACAAAAAATCCCATCGGAACGGGATTTCTTATTACAAATATACTATTATTTTTTATAGTACATAATTATATGTTAATCATATAGATTTCAAATCTAAATAATTTAATTTTGTTTCACTAATTCATATTAAAATAATGAAAAAATTCTGGTTTTTAACCCTGTTTATTTCTGTACTATTCTCTTGCAGCGATAGTGGTAACAGCAATAAGAATCCGTACATACCAAGCTACTCTGTTAATCTGTCTGTAAACATGAGTCTGCCTGCGTATTCGGATCTTAAATTTCCAAGTAATGGAGTTATTGTACCCGGTTTTGGGGCAAAAGGGATTATTATATTTAACACCGGAAGCGGTTATACTGCTTTTGATGCGGCATGTCCTAATCAGGAACTGACTTCATGCATTGCAATGACTATTAAGGGAGTTAACGCCGTTTGTTCCTGCGATAAAATCGAATATAGCCTGTTTACGGGTCTTGGAGGAAAAGAATATCCACTGAAACAGTATAAAGTTTCGGTAAACGGAAGTTTGATTAATGTTTATAATTAGAATAAAAAAGCCTGAAAGTTTTAAATTTTCAGGCTTTTTTGTCTTTTGAATATATTAGAATTTTAATGTCAGTCCAAGGAGAAAATTAATTCCTGCCTGCGGATAATAGTACGGATATACATCATACATCGCTCCGTTTGACACGTATTTTTTGTCCAGAAAGTTATTGACCAAACCTGTTACCATAATTGATTTGAAAACAGTTTTTGGTTTTATTTCATAGGAAACATTCAGATCATTCACAAAATAATCAGCCAGTTTGGCTTCCGGCAATTCGATATTATTCATGTATTGTTCCCCAACAAATTTCTGTAATAACGAAAGGTGCAGACTCTCAATCGGACTGTAGACAATAATATTCCCGGCAATAACTGACGGAGAATAAGCAATATCTTTTGTTCCATAATTTTGACCTTCAACAGCTAAATCTACATTTTTATTACTGCTTAATGTAAAGTTAGGACGCAGTATGATTTTTTCTGAAAGCACAATTGTAGCATCGACTTCAAGACCTGAACGATAGCTTTTTTCGCTGTTAGAGCGAATCGGAGCCCCAACGTCGTCTAATCTTCCTGTCAGAATCAATTGATCCTTGTACCCCATATAATACAGGTTTGAATTCAATTGGAATTTTTCTGAGTTGAATCTCCAGCCTAATTCAAAATCATTTAATTTTTCCGGTTTTACATTCCCACCTTCGTAATCTGTCCTGTTGGGTTCCCGATTGGCTCTTGCGTAAGAAAAATACAAAGTGCTTTTTTGATTGATTTCATAATTTAAACCTGCTTTTGGATTAAAGAAATTAAATTGATCGTCTACTAAACCGGTATCGTAACTATTGGCTTTATACGTCACTCTTCTGTATTGTAAATCTCCGTAGAAACTTAATTTCTCGGTGAATTGATAATTTGCCTTTGCAAAAATATTTCCATCTGTTTTTGCTGAATAATCATCGTAATAATGATCTCCTAATTCCGATTGGGAAGCATATCTTGCCCAGATCACTTTTCCGAAATGATCACCTTCATATTTATTCCAGCCTCCGCCAAAAATAACATCCAGCTTTTCCTCTTTATATTTCACAGAAAAAGTAGTCCCGTAAAAATCATTATCCAACCATTTCTGACGCACTAAATCGGTTGTTGTTACAGCGCCTACAGGATTTAAATTGTAATCGGCCATATCAGCATCTTCTTTGTAATTTTCGTAATATCCCTTTCCTTTTGTATAATGAAAGGCTAAGTTTGTGCTCCACTTATCAGAAAAAGACTCATTCCAATGCAATTGGTAATGATCCTGTTTGTAATTATCCGTTTCATTATCATAATAACGGGTAACACCTGCTTCATCTTTATATGCTCCGGCAGAATTGTAAGTACGATTTTCATTTAAAGTTTCAGCATCAATTCCATTCCAGGATTGATATGTTTTCTCCGTTCCTCCAAAAACCAGGGCTTTGATTAAAGTCGTTTTACCAACATAAGTTCCTTGTAAAAAATAAGATTTTAGATCTGAACTTCCTCTGTCAATGTATCCATCAGATTTTATGGCAGACAGACGCCCCGCAATTTCAAAATGATCGTTTAGCAAACCGGTACTAAATTTTACCGTATGTTTATGAGAATTGAAACTTCCGAAAGAATTAGAAATTTCACCATTGGCTTTAGAAGCATAATTGTCTGTCAGCATGTTTAAACTTGCGCCAAAGGCTCCCGATCCATTAGTTGACGTTCCAACACCACGCTGCAACTGTAAACTTTCTACTGAAGAAGCAAAATCGGGCATATTTACCCAAAATGTCCCCTGACTTTCCGCATCATTATACGGAATTCCGTTGATGGTTACATTCACTCTTGTAGCATCGCTCCCACGTACCCGGATTCCAGTGTACCCCATACCATTTCCAGCATCTGAAGTGGTAACTACTGATGGTAAATAGTTCATTAGAATTGGAATATCCTGACCCAGATTTCTGAACTTAATATCTTTTTTATCTAAGTTACTAAAACTAACCGGTGTTTTCGTAGTAACCCGAACTGCCGAAACCAACACATCGTCAAGCTGATTGACTTTGGTTGAATCTTTTTCCTGAGCAGAAGAAATTAGAGTGAAGAAGAAATAGAATAGAATAAAGAAAATAGATTTTTGGTTCCACTTTGAACCTTTGAAACTTAGTACCTCAGTACCTTTTTGAAAAATAGTTTTCATCCGTAAAAAAATTACGAATAAAAGGGGGAATTATTCTTTTGTTAAATTAATAAATTTGTTTCACGACAAAATATAGTGCTTACGCTAAAACTGTCGTTTTTTCCCTTAGCAACATTACTTGCTCAGGTTCTTTGGGTATGATCTCAGCTCGTTATTTAGAGCACCCCTTTGAGACGCGACAAAAGTAGTTTTTTTTGTTTAAAGTTTTATTAACGATCCAAAAAAACTAGTCGAAATCGGGTTTTTTACGGTTTTTCTTAACTTCAGAAATATTCTTTTTGTCTTTGATTCTTTTTCTAATAACAGCTTTAGGAATTTTAGTCGCCTTACGAATTTTAGGAACGAATAATCCTTTTTTCATTATTTCTAAAAAACGTTTTATAACAATCTCTTTATTCTTAATCTGACTTCTGTCTTCATCACAATTTAAGATGAGAATATCTTCTGAAGTCAAACGTGAAGCCAGATTCAGTTTTAAAAGTTCTTTTTCCTCTTCAGACAAAAATGCGGAAGCATTCAGATCAAAAGTCAAAACAACTTTTGAAGATACTTTGTTTACATTCTGCCCTCCCGCACCACTGCTCCTGACAGCTTTAAAACTTAATTCTGATATGATTTTCTGAACTTCCATTATTGTGGCTGATGTGCTGGTTTTAATAAATCGTTTACTGTTTTTACCGGATTGAAAGTAATCAGTGGGACTGCAACAAAAATAGTCAGCCAGTTTGCCATTGCGCCATTCCATAAGCCTGGCAGCTCGTAACTCTTTACTGTTTTACCGTCAACACTTTTTTCTACTATAAAACCGGCTTTAGAGTCAACAAAATCTTTCAGGTCAAATTTTTCGTTTTTATAATTTTTTATTCCGCAAACTAAATCTACCGGATTGAAATGTGTAGCTGCCGATAAAATTTCAAGTTGTTTTGTATTTGTTAAATCTACCTGCGATGTTTCTACAATCTGAAGAGAGATTTTCCCTTTATCATTCATAACCCAAAATGGTCCTCCGCCTGGTTCTCCTTCATTTTTAACCATCCCACAAACTCTGATAGGTCTGTTTAAGAGTCCTTTAATTTTAATAATTTTATTTTCAAAAGTAAACTTATTAAAGTCTTTAGTCATTTGGATATTCAGTTTTTTAGTCAAAAACCGAACAATATCATCCATATTATCTTCTTTGATTTCCTGTTTTTCAATGGCATTCAGATAACCAAAAACTTTTTTCTGAATCTCGATTAGAATTCCGGCTAAAGCTTTTTTATACAGCGTAATTTTATCAATATGATTCTGAATTACGTTATCAATGTTTTTTATAAAGATAATATCTGCATCAAGTTCATTTAGATTTTCGATCAATGCGCCATGTCCGCCGGGTCTGAAAATTAATGCTTCATTTTTATCTCTTACAATTTTATTTTTAGAATCTACCGTAATAGAATCTGTGCTCTTATTTTGATAAGAGTAACCGATATTTATTAGCGTACCTGACCCCTTTTCTACTTTTGCTTTAATACCCTCAACTGCTTTTTCAAACAGACTTTGATGAGATTCCGATACTGTAAAATGTAAATTTGAAATTTGATTTGCTGTAGTATAATGCACACATTCATTCAAATGCTCTTCGATTGGAATTGCAGTATGTGTCTTATATTGGTGAAATGGCAAAACTGCTTTAGGCTTGTTTGCAAAGTCGAAATAATCAGTTGATAATAACAATTTTATAAAATAATAATTTTTAAAATCCCTTTCCAGAGTTTCAAAATCAGGATATATTTCTCTGAGTTTTTTATCTAAATCTTTAAAAAAAGGAAACTTATCCATTGCCACTATAAAAATAGACAAATTGCTGTCTTTTTTTCTGTTAATGTAAGCATTTATGGTTTCTTTCTGAATATCAAAATCATTTAGAAAAGCCGTTAAAAACTTAAACATTCTGCTTGCTGCTCCGGAAGCGGGGACAAATTTCTTTAATTTTAATTTTTCTTTCTGATCATCAAAAAAATTAGCTTTTTCCTCAAAATCTTTTTCTGTCAGGCTTAAAATCCCATTATTAATAGTTGCCGGACTTATTAGATTACTTTTTGCAATTCCATTTTTAAAAATCTCCAATTGTTTTAAGATTTTCTCAAAAGAAATTCCATGCTCATAAACCTCAACAAAATCGGCAGACGAAAATCCTTTTTCTTTAGCAATTGTCAGTTTATCGATAATTGCTGTAGCTTTTGCCAAACGGCTTTCTTTATTCCCTGAAAGCGTAATAAACGGTTTTTTGGTATCTATTAAAGTTTGTTTGAAAACAGAAAAGACTGTTTCTCGTCCATCAGGATTATCTCTGATATCATCTTTTTCCCAAGGGACGTCAATGTCGGTGAGAAAAATCAAATCGTAATCATGTTCCAATGCAGCTTCATTCAGAAGCGGATCACAGAATCCATAATACATTTCAGAAAAAACTTTGGTAACCATCAGGTTTGTATCGGAAAACAAATATTTTTTTGCCGCAGCAAGTTTCTGGTTTTCCAGTGCTGTCTGCCCGTAAGCAATTGGCATCATATCATCAGCTGTACAAATATGCTGATTCTCTTCCCATTTTTGCTGCAGGTAATCACGTGCAAATTCAGGAACCCATTCGGTTTCGTAATAATCTGCAAGTTGTTTTGCCAATGTAGTTTTCCCTGTACTTTCAGGACCAAACAAAGCAATTTTTATGATAGCTGTTTTTTGCTGTCTAAGATTTTTCTCCATTCTAAATAAGCTGAAATAGCCAAAATTGTAAAAATTAAATACTGCAGTGACAGCATCCCTAAGCCACGATAAGCGTAAAGAGGCACTACAATAATATCGCCAATAATCCAAAGTGTCCAGTTTTCGATTTTTTTCCTGGCCATGTACCACATTCCTGCAAAAAATATTCCTGATGAAATCATATCGACATAATTGTCGTTTTTAATTTCATAATCAAAATATTTATAAATCCCGAAAACTACAAAAACAGTTACAAAGAACAGTAGAATCCCGATTATTTTTTCATTAAAATTAGTTCTTGTAATTGGCATATTATCTTCAGCTGTACCCCCTTTTCCCCAAACATACCAGCCATAAATACTCATAACAGAAAAATATCCATTAATGATCATATCACCAATATAGCCTGCAACATACAAAAGATAAACAGAAATTACCGTAGCAATTAAGCCTGTTGGATATACCCAGATATTCTCTTTTTTCGCAAACCAGACGCTCAAAATTCCAAATACAAAAACTAAAAACTCTAAAGCAATATGCCATAAAGGAGCATTTTTGTAACTGTCGAGAAAAAAATCAATCATTATATCGGGTTGTTTTTTGGGTTGTTCTCCTTCATTCTATACTTCAAAAAAGCGACTGTTATTTTCAAAAGCAGTTCCAATCACGACCAAATCTGCTCCTGCATTATAGGCTTTTTGAATTCCCTGCAAATCTACAATTCCTCCACCAACAATTATAGGAATTTCAATATTTTGGGCAATTAACTCTATCATTTCTAACGGAACAGCTTTTTTTGCCCCACTTCCGGCTTCGAGATAGACTAATTTATTCCCCAGCATTTCACCTGCTTGTGCAGTTGCCAAAACGAGGTCAAGATCCTTACGACCTAACGGTTCTGTTTTACTTACTCTGGCTACAGCAGTTTCATTTCCGCTTTCTATTAAAATATATCCTGTTGAAATAACCTCAAGATTTGTTTTTTTAAGAATTGGTGCTGCCTGAACCTGGTATTCTATTAAATAATCAGCGTTTCGGCCAGATAACAAAGACAAGAACAAAATGGCATCGGCCTGAGGTGAAATCTGTGACGGATCTCCTGGAAATATAACAACGGGCAAGTTTGTTTTTTGTTTCAATTCTGTCATTAATTCTTCTAAAATAGCAGCCTTAACAATGCTCCCTCCAACAAAAATATGAGTTGCAGGTGACTCCTTTATTTTAAGCAGAAGATGATCTAAATTTTCCCATACAATTTTATCAGGATCCAAAAGGATCGCTAGCAGTTTTTGTCCATCAATCTTGGCCTGGATAATTTGCTGGTAAATATGGGGTATTTTTTGTCTCATAATCGGGCGTAAAAGTAAAAGTTTTTTAATGCACAAGAACTATTTTGAATGAATTATATTTGTGTACTGGCTTTTGACAACCTAAGAAACAAATTATGATTGCTGCCGATCTTCTGGAAAAATATGGTGCCTTAAAGAAATTCTACGGAAAAACCTCAACTGTTTTTGACGAAGGAAAATTACCCACACATTATTATCAGATTGTTTCCGGTGAAATAAAAATGAACAATTACAATGATGACGGGCGGGAATTTATTCAGGGGATTTTCTATAAAGGTCAGTCTTTCGGAGAGCCTCCTTTGTTCTTAAATCAAAATTATCCGGCCAGTGCAGTTGCTGTTGAAGATACCCAAATTCTATGTCTTCCAAAATTAAATTTCATGAACTTGTTAGAAGAGAATCCGGCAGTCAGTATTCAAATAATCGAAAATTTAGCCCAGCGTTTGTATTATAAATCAGTTATGGCAGCCGAAATGTCAACTCAGGAACCCGAACATCGTGTTTTAAAACTGATTGATCACGGAATTGCTTATTTTAATTTCAAAAAAGATGACAACGGTTACCTGATTAATTTTACGAGACAGCAAATTGGTGACCTGACCGGTTTACGGGTAGAAACCGTTATCAGAACTATAAAGGCATTGGAAAAGAAAGGTGTTTTAAAAATAATCAACAGAAAAGTATATCGATAAAAAAGTTCTTGTTTTATGATTTAAGTCATAAAATGATGGTGTATGATGGTGGTAAATTTGCACTATAAAACACATATATCATGACACTTTATACCACAACACTCGAAAATTTCAACAAAAGTTACATTGGTTCGGCTACGATGGCAATAATTGGACAAAGCTGTCTGGGAGCAGTTGCAGCAATGTTTGTACTTGCTAATGGAACATCACTAACACAAATGATTCAATTGGCGATTATCGTATTTACCAATATATTTGCCAACACTTCTATTCTGGCACAAATGAGCCACAAAACGGTTTTTAACTTAATAATAACCAGCGTATTTTTCAGTACTTTATTTATTATTATCAACAATGTTATACGATGAGAAAGCAAATAGAAAGCAGAGCTGATCTTGAAGTTCTGGTTCATACTTTTTATACCAAAATAAGAGCCGATGCAGAAATTGGCTTTTATTTTAATACAATGATAAAAGACTGGGATGCCCATCTGGAAAAACTGACTGATTTTTGGGAGACCAATTTATTTGTGGTCAAAAAGTATAAAGGGAATCCACAGGAAGTCCACAATGAAGTCGATGCACATTTTGACGGCAAAATCACCTCAAATGAATTTGGAATCTGGCTCAACTACTGGTTTCAGACTCTGGAAGAACTTTTTGAAGGAGAAAATGTAGAAACGCTAAAAAGACGCGCCAGAAAAATGGGTACTTTTCTTTTTGTAAGTATGTTTGAGCATAGAAAAAAATTGAGTGAGGCTGACAGGCAATTTTAATTCCCGGCAAAAATAATCGCCTTTTTTGTTATTACGAAGGAGAAATCTCCACAAGTAGCTTGATAATCTAACGCTACCAATGTTAACGGAGTTTCTTACGGAGATTTCTCCTTCGTCGAAATGACAAGATTGTGAAAAAATAAGTCAATCTTTACTAAATTACTTTCGGAGATTTCTCCTTTGTCTAAAATGACAAGATTGTGGAAGTTTTTTTTTATTACGCAGATTTTTTAAAAGCTGGAAACTGTTACTTAAAACTGAAACTAAAATCTATTTCTCAAAAGCATAAACCAGTGTGAAATTCTGCTCTGAATTATCTGATTTGATTTCTTTATAATAAACATGAAAATCTTTTACCAGATTATCAAAATGAAGACTTGCCTGAGTTTGGTCAGCATTCAATAAAAAAGGTTCAACATTAATATGATCTTTGAAACTGATTCCTTTTTCGTTTCTGATTTTAAATATCGCTTCTTTGGCTCCCCAGATTACTGTTAGTTTTTTTACGTATTCTTCTGTTGAATCTATTTTTAAGTAACTGCATTCGTAATCGGTAAATTTATCAGCAATTCGAATGATTTTTTCACGTTGTAATTCCATATCGATCCCAACAGTTTCTTCGCTAATAATGATTGCCGCGAAATTATGCGAATGTGTAATCGAGATATAATTATGGCAATCAAAATAAGGTTTTCCAAACTCATCGTAATGCAAATCGTGATCTGTAAAGCCCATTTCCTGAATCAGCATGCGAACACTCAAAAAGGCACGTTGGTGCATTTGAGATTTCATTCCGTTTAGTCTTAATTGTGTTTTTTCTTTCAGGGCAACTTTCTCTACTAACTCCTCATAAGATTCTGTTATTTCCCAAATTAAAATCCGGGTCGTGTCATTGCATTGTATGGTTTGAAATAGAGGCATTTTTTTAATTATGAATTATAGATTGTAAATTATTTTCATCCTGTCCTGAAGCAAAAACTCGCTATAAATCCGTTCTTTTTAGACATGATGGGAGTGGCATCCTTTTTCTGGGTTCTTCAGCCTGGAAAAGATAATAGTCCCGATAGCTATCGGGAGCAGGATCGGCTCCTAACTTTGATTAAGCTCTTTATCACAAGCGAATATTTATCTAAGGTACAAAAGATTAAGGAATTAAACATTTCACAAATCTTACAGAAATTAGTAAAAATCTAAAGTTATTACGTAAATTTGCAAAAAATTTACAATTACAAATATACTATAAATGAGTACTACAACTACGCCTTTTGTGGCTTTCAAAGTAAAAGACATTTCTCTAGCGGCTTGGGGAAGAAAAGAAATTGAACTGGCAGAAGCTGAAATGCCAGGTTTAATGGCACTTCGTGCTGAATATAAAGATGAGCAGCCTCTTAAAGGTGCCCGTATTGCAGGATGTCTTCACATGACGATCCAGACTGCAGTTTTAATCGAAACTTTAATTTCTCTTGGTGCTGAAGTTACCTGGTCTTCTTGTAACATTTTCTCTACTCAGGATCAGGCTGCTGCTGCTATTGCTGCTGCCGGAATTCAGGTTTATGCCTGGAAAGGTCTTGACGAAGAGTCTTTTGACTGGTGTATTGAGCAAACATTATTTTTTGGTGAAGACAGAAAACCATTGAATATGATTCTTGATGATGGTGGAGATTTAACTAACATGGTTATCGATCGTTTCCCTGAATTGGTTCCTGGAATCAAAGGATTATCTGAAGAGACTACAACTGGTGTTCACAGACTTTACGAAAGAGTAAAAGCCGGAACTTTACCAATGCCTGCAATCAACATTAATGATTCTGTTACTAAATCTAAATTTGATAACAAATACGGTTGTAAAGAATCTGCTGTAGATGCTGTACGTCGTGCAACTGACTTAATGTTGGCTGGAAAAAGAGTTATTGTTTGTGGATACGGTGATGTTGGAAAAGGAACTGCTGCTTCTTTCAGAGGTGCAGGATCTATTGTAACTGTTACTGAAATTGACCCAATTTGTGCTTTACAAGCTGCAATGGACGGTTATGAAGTTAAAAAATTAAACACTGTAATTGCTACTGCTGATATCATCATTACAACTACAGGAAATAAAGATATCGTTCTTGGAAGTCATTTCGAACAAATGAAAGACAAAACTGTTGTTTGTAACATCGGACACTTTGATAACGAAATAGATATGGCATGGCTGAACAAAAACCACGGTGCATCTAAAATCGAAATCAAACCACAAGTTGACAAATATACTATCGCTGGAAAAGATATCATCATTTTGGCTGAAGGTCGTTTGGTAAACCTAGGCTGTGCTACAGGTCACCCAAGTTTTGTAATGAGTAACTCCTTTACAAATCAGACTTTAGCTCAAATCGAATTATGGAAAAACAGCGCTGCTTACAACAATGACGTTTATATGTTACCAAAACATTTAGATGAAAAAGTGGCTGCTTTGCACTTAGCTAAATTAGGCGTTGAATTGGAAACTTTACGTGACGATCAGGCTGCTTATATTGGTGTTCCGGTTGAAGGTCCATTCAAACCAGAGTACTACAGATACTAAATCAATCTTAGATTTAAGATTGTAGTCCCTAAACTTCGGGATTAGATTTTTAATTCATATTCAAACCCGACAGGTTTTAAAACCTGTCGGGTTTATTTTTTTTAAGTACTCCCATTGCAATAACCGCGAATTTAACCAGATATTCTATATAGTTGTTAGAATTTAAGTTTTACATTTGAAACTAAAATCCCAAGTTATAAAACCAAGTTATGAGAACACGCCTGATTTTAATGTTACTAATGCTCTTGCCATTTTTTACTAATGCTCAATCTAATATGCAAAGACAGATGCAGGTTAATAACGCAATGTTTAGACAGCAAAACCAAATGTTTCTGCAACAGCAACAACAACAGCGCGATATGTCCCGCATACTTAATAATATTCAAACTACTGAAGATAAACTGGCAAATGAAGAAAGAAAACTAAAAAAATCACAAACCAAGTTACTAGAAATAGAAACCGATTTAAAAGCGAAAAAACAAGAATTAGCCAATCTTGAAAACAATTCAAAAGATAACAATAGTGATCTTCAAAAAGACATCGAAAAGTCTAAAAAGCTAATTGCAAAGTCTGAAGAAAAATTAAGCAAAACAAATGGTAAAATAGAGTTGAGTTCAAAAAAAATTCAGGATTTTCAAAAGAAAATCGAAACTTCTAAAGCAGAAAAAGAAGAACTAGCCCAAAAACACGAAGAGGAGAAAAGGCTTAAAAAAGAAAGAAAAGAAAAAGAGAAAAACTAAATTTTAAATTGTCTTTTTGATAATTGAATATAAATAATATGATCGAAAAAGTTATATGTGAGCAACATGGAACAAAAGAAATGTCTTTCTCCTGTATTCATATTGCAATTGCTTTAGACCAAAAAGAAAAAGTTGGCTTTTTCTTTTCAGAGGCAGAAGATGATCTCCCGCAAATTGCATGGTGCGGAGATTGTGAAAAATGGTTATTAAAGAATGGTGAAGAATGGAATGATGCTTTTGAAACCTTAGCCGATTTTAAAATATTATGTTCTGATTGCTTCGAAGAAGCAAAAGAAAATCAGCTTGGAACTGATAAAACTTAAATAATCCTTCATGAAGCAAACTATTTTGGTTTATATATTTCTTTCTTTAAACTGCGGTCTGTTTGCACAAAATAAAGACAGCTGGATTGCTTTTTGGGATAAAGACACTACCCATATAGGATTTAAAGACCAAGAAGGTAAAATAAAAATTGAACCGAAATTTATGGGTCTTACTTCTGCCAATAAATTTGATGGTATTATGGTCGTTTCAGAAGAAATAAACAACAGCTGGAGAAGTTATTATTTAACTAAGCAAGGAAAAAAAGTTGGCATTGACAGCCTCTACATTTTCGACAATGGACCTGATTGCGAAAACGAAGGTTTTATTCGTTTTAGAGATCCTAAAACCGATAAAATGGGATTCTTCAATCAGGATGGAGAAATCATAATCCCAGCCGAATACAGCGATCTGACGAGAGTTCGAAATGGAATGATTATCGCCCTAAAAGATGCCGAAAAAGTAAAACATCCCGGTGGGGATGGTCATTTTAGCTGGATTGGCGGGAAAGAATATCTTATTGATACAAACAATAAAATCTTAATCGAGAATTTTGGCTATAATGATGAACTCCATTTTTATTCTTTAGAAAAATCTAAAGACCCAAATAAAGACTCAAACAGAGAAAACTTCCTTGGAGTTGATAAACAGTACTATTCCTTTATCAATTTCGACAGGGAATTTAAATCCTGGCTTCAAACCAGCTTACTTAAAAACTTATCTAAAGAAAACCTTCTTGAGGCTTCTAATGACAAAATAACCTTTTGGAAAGAACCAAACGGATGGATCAGTGAACCGAAAACAGCCTTCATAAACCGCAATTATAAACTGATCAAAAAGAAATTATTCGAGCTGAATACGACAACTTGTGATTACGCTGTTTTCAGCGAAAGCTTAAATCAGTTTATTTACGAAGGCGAAGAATATCAAAAGTATTTCAACAACTGTAATCAGGCAAAAGAGTGGATTTTTCCGGTAAAAAATATTGTCATTACACCCAAAAATAAAAACGGAAAACAAGATCATTTTCAATTTTTAAGAACTGAAAATGGTTATAAATTGATTAGTATGTCACCTGGAAACGAAGAATTGAAATAATACAAAAACTTACTAATAAATTCAATTCAGCAAATTATTCATCATTATAAAATAAAAATATGGCGGCAGGCGGACCAGGAGACCATCCATTAAAAGATATACTTCATTTTCAAATGAATGTGTACGATACAGAATGTGACAATTTAATAAGAGAACTTTCTACCTATTTATCCGAAAGTGTACTATATAAAACTATCGACTGGTCTACTGCTTTTAGTAATAATGAATCTGTTTTAAAAGATTTCAAAGCTGAGCTCTTAGAAAAATTGAATTTTGAAAAACAGAAAATAAAATTTTAATTACGCTCTCTTTAACTCAATAGTATATTAATTTTAAAAAAACGAAAACAATAAAACTTGCGCAAGTTTCAGATTTTATAACCGCAAAACCCAACCGATATTTGTATTATAAAATTAAACGAAATGAACACACAGGAAAACATCAATTATAATCGCATTGCAGAAGCTATCGATTATATAAAAACCAATTTCCGGGAACAGCCGAATCTTGATGCCGTTGCCGAAAAAGTACATTTAAGCCCGTTTCACTTTCAGCGTTTGTTTACAGAATGGGCAGGAACAAGTCCGAAGAAATTTTTACAATATATCAGTGTCGAACACGCCAAGAAAATCCTGAAAGAAAACAATCAGGCTACACTATTTGATACCGCTTATGAAACCGGACTTTCAGGAACAAGCCGTCTGCATGATTTATTTGTAAATATCGAAGGAATGACACCTGCAGAATATAAAAACGGTGGCAAAAACCTTTTCATCAATTATAGTTTTGCCGAGAGTCCGTTTGGGAATATCATTGTCGCTTCAACAGAAAAAGGGGTTTGCTTTATGGCTTTTGCTGAAAGCGAGGCAATCGGATTTGAAGATTTAAAACACAAATTCCCGAATGCAGCATTTTACAGAAAACTGGATTTACTACAGCAAAATGCACTGTTTATTTTTCAAAACGACTGGAGTAAATTATCGGAAATAAAACTGCACTTAAAAGGAACTGATTTTCAATTGAAAGTTTGGGAAACACTGCTTAAAATTCCAATGGGACAGCTTTCTACTTATGGTTCAATCGCACAACAAATTGAGAAACCAAATGCATCCAGAGCTGTCGGAACTGCCATCGGAAGCAACCCTGTGGCTTTTTTAATCCCATGTCACCGCGTAATTCAATCTACCGGAACATTTGGCGGTTATATGTGGGGAAATACCCGAAAAACAGCAATAATTGGCTGGGAAGGCGTTCAGTCAAATTCAGATTTCTAAAAATAATTCCATGAAAAATATACAATCTAAAATTGCTTCTCTTAATTGGGACAGCATCACCGAATCTATTCATGAAAGAGGTTTCGCAATTGTTCCGAATCTTCTTGACGAAGAACAATGCGAGACTTTAAAAGCAGATTATTCTAATCCAAATTTATACCGAAAAACGGTTGTGATGGAGCGTTATCGGTTTGGTTTAGGGGAATACAAATATTTCAATTATCCCCTACCGGATTTAATACATACAATCCGCACTTCGGTTTATCCCAAACTTGCACCGATTGCAAATGCCTGGATGAAAGCCTTAAATATAAACACTGTTTTCCCTGAAACACACGAAAAACTTCTGGAACAATGTCATGCAAATGAACAATTAAAAGCTACTGTTTTAATTCTAAAATATGGCACAGGAGGACACAACACACTTCATCAGGATTTATATGGTGATGTGTATTTTCCCATACAGACTGTACTTTTTCTAAACGAACCTGACGAGGATTTTACCGGAGGCGAATTTGTTCTGACACAGCAAACGCCAAGAGCCCAGTCCAAAGCGATTGTTCTGGAACCCAAAAAAGGGGATATGCTGATTTTCACCACCAATTTCCGCCCCATAAAAGGTACAAAAGGATATTATAGGGTCAATATGAAACATGGCGTGAGCGAGATTCATAGCGGTGAACGACATACATTGGGAATTATTTTTCATGATGCTTTGTCGTAATGCAAATTAACAAATACACGTAGAGACTCACAGCAGTGCGTCTCTACGGATGTAATTAAAAGATAAATCATGATTCAACATAATAAAATTTCCGACTCCGACTTACGGAATAAAATTAAAAATGGCGAAATTTGCTTTGGTGGAAACCAAAAACTGAAAATTTACGGAACACTGAAATGTTCTTCCGGTAAAAGAATGAAACGAGAAAACCGAACATTTTTCATTTCAGAAAAAGAAGCCAAAGAAAATGGTTTCAGACCTTGCGGACATTGCATGAGAACCGAATATCAAAAATGGAAAAATGGACTTATTTAATCCCGAAATAAACGAAAACACCAATTTATTACCCAAAGAAGGTACTGTAAATTATTACGGGAAATTGTTTGCGAGAGAAAAAGCCGATTTCTATCGGGACACTTTATTAAATACAATCGAGTGGAAAAATGATGAAGCAATTATCTTCGGGAAATTAATTCTGACCAAACGAAAAGTGGCCTGGTACGGCGATCAGGAATTTGAATATACGTATTCGAAAACCACCAAAAAAGCGATTCGATGGACAAAGGAATTACTGGAACTGAAAGCTGCGATTGAAGAAAAAACAGGTGAAACATTTAATTCCTGCTTGCTCAATTTATATCACAGCGGTGAGGAAGGAATGGCATGGCACAGCGATGCTGAAAAGGATTTAAAAAAAAATGGTGCTATCGCTTCCGTAAGTTTTGGTGCTGAACGTAAATTTGCTTTCAAACACAAAGACACTAAAGAAGTTGTTTCTTTAATTCTAGAACACGGCAGTTTATTGGTTATGAAAGACGCGACACAAACACATTGGCTGCATCGTTTGCCTCCAACTAAAATGGTATCCAAACCCAGAGTAAATCTTACTTTCAGAACTATTGTTTTGTGAAAAATTAACCTCGTAATTTAATTTCTTAATGGTAAATATTCTGTAAATTATCTTTTTTCAGGCGCTACAGTATGGTAGGAAAGTGACAATGCATCCTTAAACATTTCAACTGGAACTTTGGCTAAATCTACAAATGTCCAGCCTTGTTTTCCCCATTTGTTTGGAATTGGATAAAAAATCATTTCACTTGATGCACAAAAAACAGATTGATCTATTTCGTTAAACTTAAAAATTCCTCTGTTGTTTTTCTCATCAATCGTGGCAAATATTTTTTTCCTGATCCGAAAAGAGGTCTTTTCAAAATGATGTTCTTCGGTTGCTTCCGGAAGTTCTAAAGCTAAAATCCTGAATGTTTCAATCGTTACCATAATCGTTTATTTCAAATTAAACTTTTATTTTTACCACCCCTGATTCAAGCCGTTTTTAAGGACTTCTTCGTACTTTTCTTTATCAAAAGTATACAGATTTGGTGCTTTGTGGGCTACGTTACTTTTCTTTTCATCCAATTTGTTGAGGATTCCGATGTTGGTTATTTTTCGGAGGAAATTTCTTCTGTCGAGTTTTTTATCTAAAATGGTTTCATACAGTTTCTGAAGTTCCGGAATCGTAAATTTTTCCGGTAATAAATTATATCCGACCGGCATCAGATTAAGTTCACTACGAAGCGTATGTAGAGCCTTATCGAGAATTTCCATATGATCTAAAATCAATTCCGGTACCTCTTTATGATCAATCCATTCTATAATTTCCTGATTATTTCCTTTTTGTGGTATTGCTTTTAGAAAATCCACTAAAGCATAATATCCAATCGTCACAAATCGTTGCGTAAACCACTTACCTGCTTCTTCCGGAATTTTAAAATGATCCAATACTGCAGCTCCAAAATGCTGGTCGTTTCGTTTTACTCTTCCAAAAGTGGCGAATTGCCTTAAAAAAATTCCCTGCATTCCCGTTCGCTCATTTAAAACAGTAACGGCAGCAGTGTCAATATCCTGATGAAGCGGAACAAATCCACCAGGTAAAGACCATTTGTTTTCATAGGGAGTTTTGATCAAAAGTACTTTAAGCTGATTATCATGAAAACCAAAAATAACGCAGTCAATGGAAAGACCCGGTTGGTAATTTTCGTTATTCAATATTATTCCTTTCAACATTCATTTTTTATTAATTCATCATTCTTTCTTTCAAACAAACGTGCAATTTAAGTCATTTTTATAAAAGAAAATATTTTTTTACAAACTGCTCCTTATCAGTACATATTTTCTTAGTAAAACAAAAAGTGTATAAATCACAATTTTGCCTTAAAATTATATTCGAATTAAAAAAATAAGTACATTGCGTCAAAATAACACACATGACGATAAATGTTATTATTTTTATTTAAAAAAGAAAGAATAGTATTACAAAATATATTTATATTTGTAATGTCTTACAAGAAAATGAAAACTAGAAAAGTTAATGCAAGAGATATTATGATTACAAATCCATTGAAAAATTTAAATAAAAAAATTAAAACTAAAATCTGGACCTCATTCGGATTTGTTTCAAAAACATATCTTTTAGAAGCTTCTCTAAAATATAGCGAAGAGCAGGAAAGAATTTTCAATGAAATGATTATTGAAACTGAAGCCAAAGATAAAAAAGCAAAAAGGGAAGCTTTTGATAAAGCCTTATATGCTTCTTATAAAGGAATCGGAGCTATGGATTTTATCAACACTGTCCTGAAATAATTTTTAATTTCGATTTATTTCCCATTTGATCAATTCTTATTTTACTTCAAAATTACTGTTTAACGATTAAAATTATTTCTGCTTTTCATCCTAGTGCTTTTTGCAGCTTTCTCAATTCTTCCCAAATTCTATTAAATTATTAGAAATTAATTTTCTTTAAAGTCAAAATAATCATTTGTTTATTATAAGAAAATCAAACTTATCCTAATAATCAGTCTGGCTCTATTAAATATTAGCAAAATTCTATATTTTTGTTAGATACGAAAGATTTTACGTACGTCTAATAAAAGCCTTACTATGGAACAAGCCATTCAATCAGAAAATTACAAAATTCAAAAACCGGAACAATGGGCAAGCAATATTAATGATGCTCAACTGGTTGACTATATCAAAGAATCTGAATTCTCTCAAAAGCAAGCAGACGAAGGTCGTGATTACTGCTACTTTTTGGATAAAATTTATTATACAACCGACAACGAAAACAGCGAATACGCTTGTTTAGCCTATACGTTAAATGAACCTTCTAATTTAGAAAGGGCATCTGTAGTGGATGTTGTTCTGGAAGAAAATGAAACCTATCTGATACACCGAATCAGCGTTTTGAGAGATGGTGTTTTAGTAGATAAAATTCCGGATACCAAAATTAAAATTCTCGACAGCGAAAATCAAAGTGGCGGAGGCGTTTTGAGCAGCAATAAAAAAATCAATCTTACCATAAAAGATCTTCGTCTTTATGACATTCTGATTATGGAAGATTCAAGAATCAAAATTTTTACTGAGCGTGATTTTTTACGCAAAGAATTTTCCAAATATGTGTGGGTAGGACCCGATAGTTACTGGGCTTACGGAAAATATAAATTTACTTTTAAAAATGATCGTGAAAAAACAATTGCTTACAAAAAAACCTTTTTCAGGGATGAGGATGGAAATGTTTTGGAACCGGAAATCAGCTACTTAAAAAAAGGAGAGCAATTTGTAATTGAAGAAAACGATTATATCAATTTTGTAGATTCAAATCGTGAAGTTTCTCCGTTCATAGATTTTGCTACAGAAGGTAATTGGAAAGAATTGTCCAATTATATTTCTCCTATTTATGAAGATATTTTCACTAAATCTTCATTAACAGAATTTGCACCAAAGCTGGTTGAAAAGCTTGATGCTATTACCGATAAAGACGAACAGCTGCAATTTGCCATCGAATATGTGCAAAACCATATTAACTATATCTACAATGCAGATGAAATGAACGGTCACAAACCGCAGGAACCGTCTGTTACTTATGAAAATAAACAGGGAGATTGTAAAGCAAAATCGGTTTTGCTAAAGGTTGTTTTAGATTATATTGGTGTTGATTCTTCAATTGTTTTAGTCAATTTCAATACTGACTTCTACATGAAATATTATTTACCTTCTTTGCTGACTTTTAACCATGTGATTGTAAAAATCAATTATAAAAACGAGAGTTATTTTGTTGATGTTACTACCCGTGATGAATTTGGACTGATTGAAAACCGTGGTTTTATTTATTTCATGCATTATCTGGAGGTTAAACCAAATCTTGAATTACAGATTAAACCGCCACATCGCTATTCTTATTATGCTGTTGATGAAAAATCAGAACTTGCTGTTGAAAACAATATTGGCAAACTGAAATTGACAACCATATACAAAGGCAATCGCGCCAATAACATGCGAAAGTACTTTAAAAACACAAACAAAAGAGAAATCATAGACAGCTGGAATAATTTCTTCTTCTACACTCTGAATTACAGCAATGACCGAAACGGAACTGATCTTAGAAATATATTTAAAGATGCTGTCATTGAAATTGTAAGTGACGACAAAAAGCGGAATGAGTTTAAGATTGAATATAGAACAACTGTCGAAAATCCGTATTTTAAAGACAGCAAAAATAATCGGTTTTTAATGTATTTCGATCGCAATATTGTAAAAAACAGCGCGAGGGATTTTATGCATAAAGACGTTACTTTCTGGCATAATTTTGACAACGAAAGATATGAAATCACCCTTCTTACGGATCAGAAAATAGATGTAACTGAAAAGTTTACGGTACAGGAAAGTACGATTAACAATCCATACTTTGATTTTGTAAGCCGTAAAAAAATCAACAAAAACGGAGGAACTATTTCTATTGATTATAAACCATTAGTTAATTTAGAAATTCCCGAAAAAGACTTTGAAGATTTCAGAACTGCACACCACGAAGTTGCGGACAGTAATTTTGGAATCGGAGTTGATATCATAGAAGATGGTTTTATGAATAAATTGAAATTCAATTTCAAAAAACATTTTAATTAAGAATCAATTTTTATTTAAATAGAAAAAGCGGAGCACTAAAACTCCGCTTTTTCTATTTATAACAATTTTGAAAATCTTAATTTTAGTTTAATTCAAAATTCGATTTAAGTTTTATATCTGCTGATGAAGCCCCAATCATAACTTCAAAATCTCCCGGTTCAGCATTCCATTCTAATTTATCGTTGTAAAAAGAAAGTTTCTCTTTGTCAATTGTAAACTCGATTGTTTTTGATTCTCCAGCATTTAATTTTACTTTTTGAAAATCTTTCAGTTCTAAAACTGGTCGTACTACAGATCCGAATTTATCTTTCAAGTACAATTGGACCACTTCTTCTCCGGCAACTTTTCCAACATTTGATAATTGAAAAGAAACTTTAATGGTTTCATTGCTTTTTATTTTAGTCGAAGATAATTTCAAATCAGAATAATTGAATTTTGTATAACTCAATCCATATCCAAATGGAAATTTAGGCGAATTTTTCAAATCTATATAAGAAGAAACATATCCTTTTGAATTTTCATCCGCAGGCGGTCTTCCAGTACTGAAGTGATTGTAGTAAATTGGAATCTGCCCTATTTCTCTGGGGAAAGTCATGGGTAATTTTCCGGAAGGATTGTAATCTCCAAATAAAACATCGGCAATAGCATTCCCTGCTTCAGTACCTAACCACCAGGTGTATACAATTGCAGGAACATTGTCTGCTGTCCAGTTAAAAATAAGTGGTCGCCCTGCATTTACCAAAACGATAACCGGTTTTCCAGTTGCCTGAATTGCTTTTACCAAATCCTCCTGAACACCTGGTATGTGAAGGTCGCTTCTACTTTTGGCTTCGCCACTCATATCATGTCTTTCACCAATACTCAGGATAACAACATCTGCCTGTTTTGCTGTCGCAACTGCTTCTGCAAAACCATCTTTATTGTCTCCTTCAACCTCACAACCTTTAGCGTAAAGCAATTTTGTATTTTTACCTACTTTGTTTTGCAAACCATCCCATTGTGAAACTACCCATTTCTCATAATTTACATCCGGTAGCTCAACTGCCCAAAATCCCATATTGGCTTTGTATTCTTTAACCATTGGCCCGATGAATGCAATTGTTTTAAGATTTTTAGAAAGTGGTAATGTTTCGTTATCATTCTTTAATAAAACGATACTTTTTTCCGCTACTTCTCTGGCTGCTTTTCTGTTCTCAGGATTATTCAATACTTTTTCAGCTCTTTTTTCATCTGAAAATCGGTATGGATCTTCAAATAATCCCAATTCGAATTTTTTACGAAGGATACGTTTTACAGCATCATCAATTAAATCAACAGAAACTTTTCCTTCTTTTACCAATTCGGCTAAATTATAACGGTATGCATTACTTTCCATATCCATATCACTTCCGGCTGTAATTGCAGAAAGAGCGGCGGCTTTAAGATTTTTTGAATAACCATGTGCCACCATTTCTCCGATAGAACCCCAATCCGAAACTACAAATCCCTGAAAGTTCCATTTCCCTTTTAAAATATCGCGCTGCAGATGGGCATTTCCTGTAGCCGGAACCCCGTTTAAATCATTAAATGAATTCATAAATGTTGCAGCTCCGGCATCTAAAGCAGCTTTGAAAGGAGGCAAATACGTTTCGAAGAGCATTCTTTCGCTCATATCAACAGAGTTGTAATCTCTTCCGCCAGTTGCGGCTCCATAAGCTGCAAAATGTTTCACACAAGCCATAACCGAATTTAAATCCCCTAATTTATTTCCCTGAAAACCTTTTACTCTTGCGTAAGCAATTTTAGAACCCAGATACGTATCTTCTCCTGCTCCTTCCATAACTCTTCCCCAACGCGGATCACGTCCAATGTCAACCATTGGAGCAAATGTCCAATGAATTCCGCTTGCCGCAGCTTCTGTAGCAGCAACCCTTGCGGCTAATTCAATAGCCGTTAAATCCCAGCTTGCAGCTTCTGCCAATGGAATTGGAAAGGTTGTTTTGTATCCGTGAATAACATCCTGACCAAATAACAACGGAATTTTAAGACGTGACTGCATCGCCAGTTCCTGATATTGTCGTGTATATTTTGTTCCGATAATGTTTAACATCGAACCTACAATACCCGCTTTTATTTCGGCTTGTTTATTTGGGTTTATGGTAATTGGCCCAGTTGCAGAATTATCTCCTGTGTATTGATTTAACTGACCTATTTTTTCTTCAATGGTCATTTTTTTCAATAGAGCATTTACTTTCTGGTCTATTGTTTCTTGTTGGGCTGTCGCAAAAAGCGAAACCATCAACAAGAGAAATGTGGTACTTTTTTTCATGAATTTAATGTTAGTTACCAAACGTAAGTTGCTACTGCACCAGCGTTTAAAGTAGTGGAAATTTGTTTTTGACTGTATTTAATATTGAATGATTCTATAGAGGTTCCATCATTTTCTACAATTAGAACAATTTGCCCTGATGGAGTCTTAAAAGCGACATTGTATAAATTACCCGCAATATTACTACCAATTCTAACAGAACCTTCCGGAACAAATTTTGAAGCGTGGGCAATAATATAGTACCCTACTTCTCTCTTGATATTTTGATTTTTATCAATCATCAGAGCACCCTTGCAGGTCGAACATCCGCCGGGTGTAAAGGGTTCATAATTTTCGTTATTTGCCAATCCCCACGAAAGCGCATTTACACTCCAGTTTCGCATAGAACCGATTACAACATTTTTTACGCTCCATTTTAAATCAGATTCAAAACTGCTTCCCGATCCTGTGTATTGCTCGGTAAAATATAAATCTTTGTTTGGATAAGCATCGTGAACGGTTGATAATGCACTGATATCTCCTTCGTATAAATGGAATGCCGATCCGGAAACGAAAGGCAATGCTTTTGGATCATTTAATATCGTCAAAGGATATTCCGGTTTATTGCAGTTATGATCGTAAACCACAATTTTGGTTTTGATTTTTGCTTTTGCGAAAGTGGGGCCTAAATTCGTTTTAATAAATTCTGCCTGCTGCAAAGCTGTCATATACATACTTGGATTATTTCCGGGATGCAGTGGTTCGTTTTGAGGCGTTATGGCATCAATTACAATTCCCTGCGCTTTCATTGCCTGAATGTATTTTACGAAATATTCGGCATAAACCTGATAATATTGTGGTTGTAAACTTCCGCCTTTCGAGCTTCCGTTGTCTTTCATCCAAACGGGCGGTGACCACGGAGAACCCATGATTTTTATATTTGGATTTATTGCTAAAATCTCTTTTAAAAGCGGTACCACATCTTTTAAATCTGGGCCAAGATTAAAATGTTCCAATTTTAAATCCGTTTCGCCTGCAGGTCTGTCATCATATGAAAAAACAGCTTCATTCAAATCAGAGGCACCAATACTGATTCGCAAATAACTCAACCCCACAGCCTCCTTTTTCCTTGAAAATAATTCTTGAAGTAATGCTTCTTTTTTTGCTTTATCAAGTTTTAAAATAGTCTGAGCGCTTCCTCCGGTTAAGGAAAAACCAAAACCTTCAACGGTTTGAAATTTTTGGGAAGCATCTACCAAAATCGTTTGTTGTGAATTGCTTTCCACATTAAAGACCAAATCACTTTGCTTTTGAAGTTTTGAGGCTTCATCAGCACTTGTGATCCATGCTTCCGCTTTACCGGAATTGGCAACTGATTGTTTTGAAGTCCCACATTTTATCTGAACTGCGATGAGTGGCAGAAGCAGTAAAATGAGGCGTTTTTTGTTGATGTTTTTCATTTTAATCTATTACTTTTAAAACAGCTAAATGATCCGTCGGATATCCTAAATCTTCAGGATCACTTAAAGCTGTATTTTTATTAACTTCTAATACCCAGGATTTTGAGTTAAGTTAGGATTTGCATCTTTTTTAGTTTGTGGAATTGGCCACAACAATCTATTCTGGTTCAGGTTTGCTGCGTAAGGTAAAATAATACCTTTGCCATCTTTTTGTTTCGAAAGAATTTCAATCGCCTTACCTGTCCTTTTTAAATCAAACCAACGGTGACCTTCGAAAGCAAGTTCCATTTTTCTTTCTTTCAGAATCAGATTTAGCGCATTTGCCTGATTTTCTGCAGTGAGTTTTGGCAATCCAACTCTTGCTCTTACCTGATTTACTAATGCCATTGCTCCTGCAAAATCTCCAGTTTGTGCGAGTGCTTCAGCTTTCAACAGGATAATATCGGCTAATCTTAAGATGTAAAAATTTTGTTGTCCATCGGTGTTCCTCATTTTATACGCAAACGGATAACCCGCAGATGTCCAATAGTTATCGGTCCAGCTTACATCTTTTAAAATTATGGATGATTCTTTTCTAACGAGATCCCCTTCATCTGAAAAGGTTTTAACTAAATCATTAGATGGTGTCATGAATTTCTTCCAATCTGTTCCATAAAACATAGAGCTTCCCCATGCTCCAATAGGAGATCCCCAGCCTTCTCCATTAGCTTCCCAAATAGATTCGGAATTCCCTTCGTGAGCTGTATCGAAAAGATTTTCATAATTCGTCAAAAGCGTATATCCTCCTGTAATTACAGCATCGCTGTACTTTTTTACTTTTTCCCAGTCAGGATTATCTTTAGTTGCATAAACTTTTGCTAAAAGCGCATTTGCAGCACCTTTGTTTGCTCTGAATTTGTACGTTGAAGCGGGCGCTTTTAGAATTGCTGTTTCGCAATCTGCAATAATAGCGGCGTAAACTTCTTCTTTCGGCTTTCTGGTAGGATATAATTGCGGATATACTTCCTCAAAATTTTCCTGATTTACATTCACAACCGCTTTTGTTGCAATTGGCACTGCTCCCCATAGCTGAACGGCGTGAAATAAATTCAAAGCTCTTACCAATGAAGCTTCGCCTATCATTTCTTCTTTTCTGGCAGCATTTAAATCTGTAGCTTCATTGATGTAATTCAAAATAAAATTACATTTATTGATGTTGTCATAAATATAGCCCCAATCTCTGTTAACATTTGAATTTGTGGACAAAATACGATATTCGTCCTGCTGGAAATTCTGTATGTTATCTGATCCTGCATAGGAATCGTCTGTTTGGGCATCTCCGTTAAAAAAATAATCCAGCTGCCAGTATTCTCCGCCAAAACTTGCATAAATTGCTGTCATTCTGCTTTCGGCTTCTGTTGCATTTGCAATTACTTTTCCGGTGCTTTCAACTGTTGTTTCTGTAATTGGCTCTGTGTCTAAATAGTCAGAGCATGAACTTAAACTTAGCAGCCCAATAGCGCTGATCGTAAGTTTTATATTTTTTATTATATTTTTCATCTTAATTTCTTTTATAATTTACTATCGGCTAGAAACTTGCTTTTATACCAAAAACAACTGTTTTTACCTGAGGGTATGTTCCTAAATCTATACCCGGAGTAACTCCTTTATTATCATTAAAAGCACCTACTTCAGGATCAAAACCTTTGTATTTTGTAAAAGTGTAAAGGTTTTGTGCCGTTGTATATATACTAAGACTATTCAATCCTAAAATTCGTTTTGTAAATTTATATCCTATAGTTACGGCTTTAATACGCACATACGAGCCATCTTCCACAAATCGGTCTGAGACATGTAATGCATTGGGATCATTTGCTTTAGGCACATCTGTCACTTGTCCTGCCGTCGTCCATCTGTTAAGTACTTCGGTAGATTGATTCTTAAAGTCACTCATTAGGGTTAAATCCATTCTGGATGCATTGTAAACGTCATTTCCTTGTGAGCCTGTAACGAGTACATCTAAATAAACTCCTTTGTAAGAAAAATTATTTGTAAATCCGAAGACATACTTTGGCATTGCACTGCCAATTTCTGTTCGGTCATCAGGATTTACCTGCCCATCTCCGTTCGTATCTTTGTATAATAATGTTCCTGTAGCAGCATCTACTTTATCTACTTTATAACCGTAAAAAGTACCTAGCGACCTCCCTTCTTCCAGGCGGACAACTTTTTCACCTACCGAAGTGAGTGTTTGTAAATCAAGTGTTTTTTGAAGCCCTAATCTGTTTATTACATTGGAATTAAAAGAAATATTAAAGTTTGTATTCCATTTAAAATCTCCATTAAGGTTTTGTGTGTCTATAGAAAATTCTACTCCTTTGTTTTCGATTTCTCCAACATTATAATAATAGGGCTGGCTAAATCCGGGAAAATAAATTACCTGAAGTAAATTTTTAGTGTTTTTTTGATAAACATCTGTCGTAAATTTAATTCGGTTATTTAAAATGGCTAAATCAAGTCCAATATTAATATCGGTATTGGTTTCCCAGCTTAAATCGCTGTTTCCAATTTGGTCTAATGAAGTACCACCGTTTATAGGGTCTGTATAACTTAAGTCATACGATGAATAGGCCGGAATTCCGGACACATTACCGGTTTGTCCCCATCCTCCACGGATTTTTAATTGATTTACAACCTTATTTTCTTTTAGGAAATTTTCATTTGAGATAATCCACGCTGCAGATACGCCCGGAAAATAGCCCCATTTGTTCTCTTTGCTCAATTGGGAAACCCCACTGGCCCTAAAAACTCCGGATATAACATATTTATTATCAAATGTGTAGATCGCTCTTCCGAAAAAAGAAGAGTTGGTTATTTCTTTTTCTCTGACCTGATTTTCAGTTATTATTTTCGCTTCTTTAGTTTCAAAACTTCTGACATCCGTAGCAAATCCTTTTCCTGAAATTCTGGCCCAATCTTCTTTATTTTTTTGCAAGGAGTTTCCAAAAAGTAAGTTTAAATCATTTTTATCATTGGCAATTCTATACGCTAAAGTATTTTCAAAATTGATATTTACGTTTTGACTGTTTGTTACATTCCCATATCCTTTATCAACCTTATTATCATTATCGTTTACACGACCAGCCGAAGAACGATAGGCGTCTACAAAGTATTTATCTTCCTGTACTTTAATATCTGAAGAGAAATTTGTTTTCCAAATCAAATCTTTTGCAAGAGTCGCTTCAAATCCTAAATTGCTCAAAACTCTGTTTACGTTCGAGATATTTTGTCTCGCTAATAATGATACCGGATTTTCCCACGCCGATTGATATGGATTTTTAGCAAATTGTCCCTCTTTGTAACCATCAGTATAGTTACCGGAAGGATCCTTGTCCCTTACTTTTAACTCTGAACCATAAGTGGGCATAAAACTTGGAGTTACAAATAATCCCATTATTGCTCCACCCTGGCCTACGCTGTTGTTATCACCAATATTACTTAAATCGGAATTAATCAGATTAAGACTGGCGTTTAATTTCAGCCATTTATTAAGGTTCGCATCTATATTTAATTTTCCTGAAAGTCTTTTGTATTCAGATGGATTAATGACTCCGTTTGTATTTTGGTATCCCAGAGCTCCGTATATCCTCAAATTATCTGTTCCTCCTGCGTATGAAAAATTATAATTCTGATCTACGCCAGTACCCAAAACTTTATCTGCCCAATTGGTATCGATTCCCTCATAACGGGGATTATTTGCATTAGAAAGATAAGAGGGATTAATTTCGGACAGTAATGTTTTGTATTGCCCTAAATTTAATACGTCAATATTCTGAACCACGTTGGAAATACCCACAAAAGAGTTGAACTCAAATATGTTTTTATTTGCTTTTCCTCTTTTTGTGGTAATAATGATGACTCCTGCGGCTCCATTTACACCGTAGATCGCGGTTGCGGAAGCATCTTTTAGTATTTGCATGTCTACAATATCATCGGTATTTATTCCATCAATATTTGTAGTCTGAATTCCGTCAATCACATACAATGGATTGTTTCCTGAATTGATAGAATTCAAGCCTCTAATCCTGACATCCAAGCCTGATCCGGGCTTACCCGAAGGCTGGGTTACATTTACTCCCGCTGCATTTCCCTGTATTGCCTGTGCTACAGAATATATAGGCCTGTCTGCAAAAGCATCTGCTCTCACGGTAGAAACGGCTGTTGTAAGTTTGCTTTTCTTTTGAGAACCGTAGCCGACATTTATTACAACTTCTTTTAAAGATTGTAATTCGGGTTCTAATTGAATATTGATTTCTGTTCGACCATTTACTATTTCAGTAACAGTAACATACCCGACATAACTAACCGTTATTACAGCATCTGACGGTGTTTTTAATTGAAAATTTCCATCAATATCTGATATCGTCGTTTTGGCTGTCCCTTTCACTGAAACAATAGCATTTGGTACAGGCATTCCTGTTTCGTCCTTTATCCTACCACTCAGGGTAATGTCCTGAGCCATAGCAAGGAGCGAAAACAACAAAGTCGAAATGCAAAAAATAAGTGATTTTGTAAACTTCATTTTTTAAGATTTTTTTTATTGTATAATTAGTAAATATGTAGCAATAATACTACTTTTATTCATAATCATGAATAAAATCTTACAAAAAGTTTTATTTAAATTTTTAAATACTTTATAACTGTTCTCTTGTTCTATTCAAATTAATTAACTTCAATATAAACCGGAAGGTGATCCGACGGATACTTAAGATCTTTAGAATCACTTAAAACTGCATGCTTTTGTATTGTTAATCCGCTTTTTTTAGAAATAAAAATATAGTCTAATAATAAATTTACAGGCTGATTATGTTTGAAATCATTGAAAGTTCCATAAGGACCAAAAGGTTTTTCTTTTGAAATATCTTTCGTATCATCCATTACTTTTTTTATCTCTGCAATTTGTTTGGTATCCGGCTCTGAATTGAAATCTCCCATTAAAAAAGCAGGGTAATTTTTAGTATTTACTTCCTTCATTTTCGACAGAACAAGCTGCACTCCCTTAACTCTGGCCTCATTTCCAATATGGTCGAGATGCAGATTAAAAACCCAAAAGATTTTCTTTGTTTTCAGATCTTTAAACAGTCCATACGTACAAACCCGATTGCAGGCAGCGTCCCAACCTCTTGAAACTACATTTGGAGTTTCTGACAACCAAAATGTATTTGATTCCAGTACCTGAAAACGATCTTTTTTATAGTATATGGAAGAAGCCTCTCCCTTTCCTCCTTCTTCTCTGCCAATTCCGAATTTGTTATAATCCGGCAAAGCAGAGCTTATATCAATCACCTGATTTGGAGTTGCTTCCTGAATACCAAAAATATCCGGGCTGTAAAACTGAATTTGAGATGTAAAAAAATCTTTTCGGTTTGGCCATGCATTTTCTCCGTCTGAAGCAACATCCAAACGGATGTTGTAAGTCATAATTTTTAAATTCTGACCATAGAATGAACTACTGACAATTAGCAGCATTAGTACCGAAACAATTGTGTTTATCTTTTTCATGTTTAAATTTTTAATCCTCAAAGCTACCATTTTGGAGCTTTTAAGAAAAAAACTTAGTTTAAAAAACTGTTAATTGTGAATTCTATATCAATCCCGAATTGATTTTTTCCTGCCTGAATCATTTTTTTAAGTTACTTTTTTCCGGCATTAAACTCTAAATAATTCAAATTGAAATTTCCTTTATCAAAAATTACTTTGATTTTATTGCTTCCTTTATTCAACTGAATTCCAGGCAAAACAACAGTTTTCCATTTGTCATTTCCTCCGGTTGACGGAAGTGCAATACTTTCTGTTTTCTTTCCATTTTCAATTTCTAAATGAAGTTTACCTTCCGTATTTTCAGCTGAATAACGAATCGCAACATTGTAGCTGTTTTGTTTTCCAGCTTCTACAGTGTATTGCAGCCATTCTCCGCCTTCAATAAAGGAAACCTGATAACCATTTGACCCCAAATCTTTACAAGGCAGAATATCTACACCATCGTTTCTCATGACATCTCCTCTGTTCCATTCTTCGAATTTTCCGGTTTCAACCTTGTAATTCACGAAATCTTTGTCCGAGTAAGCGTATCCGTTAGTTCCTAAATCATAGTGCGTTGCAGCAATTTTTCCGGGAATTGAATTTTTCTTATAGGGTTTTGTATCGTTCGTCTGTACCTGTCTGAACATTGCATCAATTACATCCGGCTTTACGGTTACATTTTCCATTTTGTAATTATCCGCTATTTTCATTAAAGTCTTTTTGGCAAAATCAGCTGCTGGTTTTTTACCGCCATCTTTCCAATATTTTAATAAAACATCATATTCCGGTATTTTGGTCACAGAAGTTACTCCTGCAATATTTTCGATTTTTTTCATTGGCCAGAAAGCCCATCCGATATTATTTTCTTCTACCAGTGAAAGGGCGTCTTTGAACCACACATTTGAATTTTCCCCACTTTCTCCCAACCAAATCGGAACGTTATATTGTGTTCTGTAATCCAACATTTTCTGGATTGATGCTGTAGTATTGTAATTCCAATATTTATGAAAACTCAATGCCATGTTTTCATCCCATAAAGGAAAAATCCCGTTGTAATTATTACCCCAGCAATTTCCCTCAATAAAAATCAGGTGATTGGTATCGACTTCACGAATTGCTTTTGTAACGGCAACCATTAAATCCCTCAAAGGTCCGTTTGAGTTCTCATCGCAGCCATTTTTATTCGTTCCTGTAAAATTCCAATTGGGTTCATTAATAATATCATAAGCTCCGATCCATGGATTATCTCTGTAACGGGAAGCCAGTTTTTTCCATAAGGCAATCATCTTTTTCTGATTCGATTCACTTTGCCATAAAGAGGGTTTTGTAGTATCGAAATCCGAAATCGCCGCATCATTTCCCTGTCCGCCGGGAGCTGCATGTAAATCTAAAATCAGGTACATTTTATTTTCTGCACACCATTTCAGTAAATGATCTGTCATGGTAAAACCTTCTTCAATCCAGGTAATTTCACCATTTTTTTCAGCTTCAATTGCGGGTGTGTATAAGTTATAGTGCATAGGGAGACGAATAGAATTGAATCCCCAGACTGCTAACGAATCAACATCTCTTTTTGTAATTCCGTTTGCTTTATAGGCTGCGTAAAATTCTTTTGTGCCCTGTTCTCCAATTACATCCTGAATTTTCTGTTTAATCACATATTGCGGACTGGCAAAAGGCTGTGTCTGTAACATATACCCTTCCTGAACCATCCAGCCTCCTGTACCTAAACCTCTCAGAATTATATTCTTCCCGTTCCCATCTACAATTTTCTGTCCGTCCCTGTGTAAAAATCCCTGCCCGAAAGAGGCAATTGAAAGCAAGAGTTGTAAAGCTATAATCGTTTTTTTCATATTGTTTACCAAGAGAAATAACTAATTTCATTTTTTGATTTTCGTATAAAAACATCTTTCTTTTCAGAAAGATGTTTTATGTATTTTATTCCCTTAAATCTTTTTTTACTTTAGTAAAAAGTCTTTTTTAAGGTTGGCAATCTGAACCGTGAAAGTTCCTTTTTCAGAAATCCATTTTAGGTCTTCATTTACAAATTGCAAATCTTTCTGGTTTAAGGTAAATTTTACCGTTTTGGTTTCGTTAGGCTCTAAACTAATTTTATCAAATCTTTTTAGCGCTTTCACTTCCGGTGTTATTGAAGCGAAATTGTCGGACAGATATAATAAAATGGCTTCTTTACCGGCTCTTTTTCCAGCATTGGTAACATCAACGGTAACCTGTACTTCTTCCGTATTGCTGATTTCTGTTTTGTCGATTTTTAAATTTGAATAATTGAAAGTCGTATAGGATAATCCGCTTCCAAATTCAAATTGAGGTGAATAGCTTTTCTCGTATTTCGCATCATTATTCTGCTCTTCGTCAGCTAAACTTTCAGTATATTTCCTATTGTATTTTTCTAATGAATTTGGATATCTTGGGTAGTTATAAGGCAATCTTCCGCTTGGATTTACGTCTCCGTATAGAATATCAACCAATGCTCTTGCTCCTTCATTTCCAGGCAAATAACATTGTAACACAGCACTCATTTTGTCTTCAAAATCACTGATTAACCTTGGTCTTCCTTCATTCAAAACCAAAATAACCGGCTTGTTTAGTTTTGCTAATGCCAAAGCTAATTTTATCTGAGATTTACTCATAAAAATATTACTGATGTCTCCGGGAGTTTCTGTGTAATTTTTCTCTCCAAGGCACAATACAATTTTCGAAGCAGATTTTGCAAGTTCTACTGCTTTTTGAATTTCGGCTTCATCTTCTTTTTCAATGTCAGTTCCGGGCGTATACAATACATTTTCTTTTCCCAGTTTAGCCTGAAAAGCTTCCAGGATCGTTAGCTTTTCAGCTGCATAAGTATCGGAATTTTCACCTTGCCAATTGTAAGACCAGCCTCCGTTCAGGTTTTTCATACTGTTTGCCGTTGCACCGGTTACAAGGATTTTTTCGCTTTTGTTTAATGGCAAAACGGCATCCTTATTTTTCAATAATGTAATCGATTCGGCAGCTGTTTTATAAGCTTCCTGAATGTGCTCTGCTGAACCAAATTTTGGATAGTCTTTTAAATTGGCTACTGTATTCTGGAATAAGTTCAATTCGAATTTCATTCTCAAAATTCTGGTCACAGCATCATCAATACGGGACATTGGAACTTCTCCTTTTTTTACCAGATCAACTAAATCTGTATAAAAAGTAAATTCTTCCGGCACCATACTCATATCGATTCCTGCCATAACAGCGATACGAACGGCATCTCTTTTGGTTTCGGCAACTTTGTGCCTTGTATTCAGGTAAATAATATCTTTCCAGTCTGTTACGACAACGCCTTCAAAACCTAATTCGTTTTTAAGGATATCTGTAATTAAATGTTTACTGGAATGTACCGGAGTTCCGTTAATTTCACCCGAACTTACCATTACACTTTTAGCTCCTGCTTTTATAGCGGCCTGATAAATCGTCAGATCATATTGTCTTAAAGTCCGTTCAGGGATAATACTTGGTGTTCTGTCTTTTCCGGTTGTTGTACTTCCATAACCGATATAGTGTTTCATACAAGATGCTACACTGTATTTTGAAGCTACATTACTTCCTTCAAAACCATCTACTAAAGCAACAGCCATTTTTGAAGATAAATAGGCATCTTCACCAAATGATTCCCACATTCTTGACCATGCCGGGTTTCTTGGAAAATCTAAATCCGGAGAAAAAACCCACGGAATTGATGATGCTCTGGTTTCGTAAGCCGAAATTTCAGCACCACGTTTCACTAACTCGGTATTAAAAGTTGCAGCCAAACCAATTTGCTGTGGAAATAATGTTGCTCCTGCGGTATAACTCGCTCCATGTATCGCATCAATACCATACAATATCGGAATTTTAAGCCTTGATTTATTAGCTTCGTTTGTAATAGCAGTCATTGTTTCCTGCCATCTTTGCAGAGTTGGTGCTCCCGGATTTGGTACATTCAAAATAGAACCAATATGATAATCCTGAATTCCCTGTTTTAATTTAGCGGCATCAAAATATCCCGGTTTTTTAGGATCTTCAAAAATAGTAACCGTAATCTGAGTCATTTGACCCACTTTTTCTTCCAATGTCATTTTAGACAATAATTCAGAAACCTTAGCATCTATTTCTGCTCTTGTTTTTTTGGCTTCCTGACTCCATGTTGCTCCACAAAAAAGGAAGGCAATCACTAGAAACTTTATGTTTTTCATTTTATCTTTTTATTAATATCTTATTAAAATACTCTAGTAAACTAGAGTCTGCATGGCATGTGCCGGTATTGTAATGGTATTTTTTGCCGCATCAATTATGATTTCATACACTACTTCCTTGTCCGATTGGTTCATAACAATTGTTGCAATTTTTCCATCAGTATTCAAAAAAGAGGTGCTTAGTAAACTTTTATCACTTGTCGTATTGCTAATTCTTTTTGCTCCCGGCTGGATAAATTTTGATAAGTGACCAATGTAATAATACATAGGAGTGTAGATCAATTCGTCTTTTGCTGTATCTGCATGAATTGGTGCGAAACAAAAATTGCCTACATGATTTGGACCTCCATTTTGGTCCAGAAGAATATTCCAGTCTGTCCAGCCTACGGTTCCGTTATTAAAATCATTGATCATATTGATTCCGTATCGTTCTGCATTTCCCCAAAACTGAAACTTCGCTGCATCAAATTTTTCAATACAACCTTCTGTAAAAAGTAAATTTTTATTCGGAAAAGCTTCGTGAACCTTACCCACAGATTCAAATTTTGGAGTTCCGCCGTTCCATGTTTCATACCAGTGAAATCCGATTCCCCAGGCATATTTTGAAACTTCAGGATCTGAGAAAACCAGATTGGCTCTTTTTTCCAGCATATCTCCACGATTGTGATCCCAGATAATAATGTTTTTAGAACCCAGTCCATCCTTTTGTAATGTTGGTCCAAGAAAGTTTTTCAGAAAATCTCTTTCGGCTTCCGGATTATAAATACAGGATTCCCAACTTTGGCTGGCCATTGGTTCATTTTGAATGGTGAGTCCCCAAACAGGAATACCTTCTTTTTCGTACGCTTTTATAAATTTCGAATAATAATTTGCCCAGGATTGTGCAAATTCAGGTAATAAAACGCCACCGTGCAAAATATCGTGATTGTCTTTCATGAAAGCCGGCGGACTCCACGGACTAACAAATAAAGTTAAGTTCCCGCCGGCAGTTTTAATTGCTCTTTTGAGTAATGGGATTCTGTATTTCTTATCGTGATCTATACTGAAGGTTTTCAGGTCTTTGTCACCTTCTTCAATATAAGTATAACTTTCACTGCTAAAATCGCAACTATGAATATTGGTTCTGGCTAAAGAATAACCGATTCCCTTATTCTTATCATAGTAGGCAGTTAGGAATTCCTGTTGCTTTTTGGGTGATAATTTAGCGAAAACTTCAGCCGTGGCATCCGTAATTGCCCCACCAATTCCCAGAAAAGTCTGATCTGTTTTTTTACTGTCAATCGTAATTGAAACTTTTGGACTTGTTTGTTTTGAAGCCGCATTTAAGATAAAACTATTGGATAACGAAAGTCTTAATTTTGTATTTTCTGCAGTAGTGTAAACTTCAATCTTTTTGTTTGATTTTAATGTAGAGACAGAAGGACTGTCCACAACTTGTGATGAAGAAAAGCTTAATTGCAGAACTAGTATTGGTGCTATTAAAATTCTTTTTATAGGTTTCATTGTACTTTCAGAAAACGTTTTAATTTTAATTAAAAAAAATGAGGGTTAAAATGGATGATCACATTAACCCTCTAACTAACTCAAAAAATATTAATACACAAGCGTTTGTATTGCATGTGCAGGAATCTTTACAATTGCTTGCTCAGTTGCAATGATAAAGTTGTAAGCAATTTCATTATCTGTATTATTCATTACTACAGTTGCCATTTTTCCATCCTTATTTAAAAAAGAAGTACTAGACAAATAACTGCGGCTTACTGAGGTACTGACTCTAACTGCATCTGGGCGGATGAATTTCGAAAAGTGACCAATATAGTAGTAAGATGGTGTGTAGATTAATTCCCCTGTAGTCATATCTGCATGTATTGGTGCAAAACAAAAATTACCTACATGGTTTGGTCCTCCAAACTGGTCTAAAAGTATGTTCCAATCTGTCCATCCAACGGTTCCGTTATTGAAATCGTTAATCATAGAAGTACCATATCTTTCTGCATTTGGCCAGAATTGATATTTTTCGGCATCAAATTTTTCGACACAACCTTCTGTAAATAGTAGTTTTTTGTCCGGATATGCTTCATGTACTCTTGCGACATTATCAAACATTGGCTGGGCACCTGTCCAGGTTTCGTACCAGTGAAAACCTATTCCCCAAACATATTTGGAAGCTTCAGGATCTGATAAAATAACATTTGCCCTTTGTACCATTAGATCACGGTTATGGTCCCAGGCAATTATTTTTACATTACCCAGTCCGTCTTTTTTTAAGGTTGGACCCAGAAAATTCTTCAGAAAGTCTCTTTCCTCATCAGCAGTATACAAACAGGATTCCCATGTTTGGGTTGCCATTGGCTCATTTTGAACAGAAGTCGCCCAAATTGGAATTCCTTCCTTATTATATGCTTTTATAAATTTTGAATAAAAATTAGCCCATGTCTGAAAATAATCAGGCAGTAATTTCCCTCCTTTTAGTACGTTTTTATTGCTTTTCATGAAAGCATTTGGCGACCATGGTGTTGCATAAGTAATCATTTTGCCTCCAGCCGTTTTAATGGCTTCCTTGATCATCGGTATACGATATTTGCGGTCATGATCAATCGAAAATGTTTTTAAATCTTTGTCTCCTTCTTCGATATAGGAATAACTACCACTGCTAAAATCAGAACTTTGAATAGTTGTTCTTAGCAATGTATATCCGATTCCTTTTTGTGTATCGTAATAAGCATCTAAAAATTCAGTTTGTTTTTCTTTTGATAATTTGGCAAAAATTTCGGCACTTGCATCTGTTATTGCACCTCCAATTCCAAGAAAGCTCTGAAATCGTTTTGATGGCTCCACAAAAACTGATATCTCTGTTTCTATTGGTTGTTTTGATGCTGTAAAACTTAAATTATCTGTAGGGGTTAACCTTAATTTTGTATTGGCTGCTGTAGTATAAACAGTAATTTTTTTATTGGTAGTGGTAAATTTTTGTTGTTGTTTTTGGTTTTTCTGTTGTGGAAAAACAGATAATGAAAAACATAAACAAGTAATAACAAAGCCGATTTTTTTCATTGAGTATGTTTTTTTAATAATTGAAGAGTCTGATGAGAAATTCTTAGTCAAATCATATCCGTCCTGATTTAAAAATAGCCCATACTCATAATGAATATGGGCTATTAACAACCAAACTTAAACTTAACTTTATACAATAGTAAAGGTTGTTAGAGTAAAAGCTGCTGAACAGCTTTTACTGCTATCAAATTCTTATTACTATTATTATTGTGGATATCCTGTATTTTGAACCATTTTAGTGTTATTGAATTCACTATATGGAATTGGGAAAGCTTCATTTTTATTAGCCTGAAATCCTTTGAAAGCTAATTTAGCAGCTGCTTCACCAGTTCTTACTAAATCAAACCAACGGTGACCTTCTCCGGCAAGTTCTAATCTTCTTTCAGCTAAAATAGCTGGAATAGAAACCGGTACAGATGTTAATCCGGCTCTCAATCTTACAGCATCTAAAAGTGCCTGAGCTCTTGCTCCTGTTCCTCCTAAAGCTTCAGCTTCTAATAAATAAGTATCTGCCAAACGGATAACATAAGCATTTACACCAAAATTAAGGAAAGGGTTAGTTGCTTTAATATCAGCATTAACTACTGCATATTTAATAAAATGATACCCTGTTTCCTGATAACTGTCATCATATTTTATAAGTCCGTTTACGTCATCATTATCAACACCTCTTAACGCACCCGCATCAAAAATAGTAGAGGCATAACGAGGATCTCCTTGTAAAGCCGTTTGCAATTGTTTTGTCACTACCATGAAGCCCCAACCATTAATATAATCAGGTAAACCTGCAGTTACACCTAAAGCTTTTCTGGAATAGTTTCTTATTCCACTTAACTGAGCAACAAGGTTTCCTTCATCATCACCTCTTTCAAAATTACCCCAGTCTGCATTAGATTTATCTGAATAACTGATTTCTAAGATAGATTCTGAATTAAACTTGTTTGCGTGATTCCATAAATCAGCAAAATTAGTCATCAATTTATAACCATAGCTGCTTGTCCCTCCAGGAGTTCCGTTAACCTTAGCTAATTCAGCAGCAGCCTCAGGTTTTTTGTTATCGTATAAATATACTTTTCCTAAAAGTGCAGTCGCTGCTCCCTTACTCAATCTTCCAGACTCATTAGACGGTATCGTTATTGGTAAATCTCCTATTGCCTCGTTTAAATCTTTTTCGATCTGAGCGTAAACAGCTTCTGGTTTAGCCTGCAAAACGTTAGGAATTTCCTCTTTTGTTAATGGTGCTAAAATCAAAGGAACGTTTTTAAACATTCTAACAAGGTCAAAATAATAATAGGCACGTAATGCTTTTACTTCAGCCATATATCTTGCTTTCAGTGCTTCATCCATAGGAATCCCGGGAAGTTTTAGCACCATGATGTTACATCTCGCTACCCCTTTGTAATAATCTGCCCAGATAGCAGGCGGAATATTTGCAGGACCTATCGAATAATTGGATGCTACCTGAAGTCCAGGCTGATCTGTTACACCTCCACCACCTGCATAAAAATCATCAGAAGCAGAATTTAAGAACAATAATTGTCCATTTTCCATTGCTCCGGCAAATTTCCCTAATTTGTCATACGCAGCAACAAGTCCTGAATAAGCATCTTTTTGATTTTTGTAAAAATTATCTTCATATACTACTCCATCCCCTTTTACCTCTAATTTTTCATCGGTATCGCACGCCCCAAGTGTCAGCAACACTCCAAAAGCGATTAATGACTGTTTAAAACTTATAAGTTTCATAATATCTTTTTTTTAAATTAAAATTGCAAATTTACTCCTAACATGTACGATTTCGCCTGAGGATAGTATCCTCTGTCTACACCTTGTACATTGTTCAATCCAGCTGTAGTAGGCCCTCCAATTTCAGGATCATAACCAGTATATTTGGTAATTGTCCATAAATTTTCTCCCGTTACATACAATCTTACTTTTTGCAATGAAATACTTTCTATCCATTCTTTTGGAAATGAATATCCAAGTTGAATTGTTTTAAATCTGAAGAAATCTCCTTTTTGTAAATGAAAATCAGATGGATTACTAAAGTTTTTATTATCATCCTGTGTAGTAACTCTTGGATAACTGTTTGTTGATCCCGGTCCTGTCCAACGACCTAAAACATCTGTCTGATAATTTGCATTTGTAATATCAAGTCTTCTTAATCCTTGGTAAATCATATTTCCTCCTGCTCCCTGACCGAAAACCAACATATCAAATCCTTTGTAATCTAAGTTCAAAGTAAGTCCATATGTGAATTTAGGTAATGAAGTTCCTAAAAATGTTCTGTCACTAGCACTGATGGCACCATCACCATCTAAGTCCTGCCAACGGAAATCTCCCGGTTTAGCATTTGGCTGAATTACCTTTCCTGCAGCATTTTTATAAGAATCAATTTCTGCCTGAGTCTGAAAAATACCGTTTGTTTTAAATCCGTAGAATGAATTATAAGCCTGACCAACTTGTGTTCTGTTGATTTCATAAGAAGTAGATTGAACAGTTTCATCTCCAACTATAAAATTAACTCCTTTATCAATATAGGTAATTTCATTTTTGATATAAGAGAAGTTTCCATTAACTGAAAGATTTAATGCTCCAATTTTTTTACGGTATCCTAATTCAATATCGATACCTTTATTTTGCATATCAGCTAAGTTAGCATAAGTGTCTCCTGTTGCTCCAACATATCCCGGAATTGGTACTTTCATTAAGATACCTTCAGTCTTTTTGTTGAATAAATCTACACTTAAATTAAAATCATGAAAAAGTGTTGTTTCAAAACCAATGTTAAGTTGTTTTGTCTCTTCCCATTTTAAATCTGGGTTAGGAATTGCATTTGGACTTTGTCCTGTATTTACATTCCCACCAATAGTATAATTTCTTTGAATTCCAACAGTTGAAATATATAAGAAATCAGGAGAAGAATCATTACCGGTTACACCGTAACCTCCTCTTATTTTTAAAGTATTCACTACATTATTATCTCCCCAGAAACCTTCTTTAGAAGGTACCCAGCCTAAAGATACTGAAGGGAAAGTTCCGTATTTATGGTTTGGTCCAAAACGGGTAGAACCATCACGACGAAGAATACCGGTAAAAATATATTTCTCTTTGTAATCATAATTTAATCTTGAAAACAATGATTCTACTCTGTGTTCCATTGCTTTTCCGTTATAAGCGTTAGCCAGTTTGTCAGCAATAGGAATATCAACGTTAAAAGAAGCGTCATCAAATGTAGTTGCCGGAACACCTTGATAAGTGATATCATTACCTGAGGTAATATTATCTATATAAGTTCCTTTTCCAAGTAAGATACCAAAATGATGATCACCAATTTTTTTATCATAATTTAATGTGTTCTCCCAATTCCAGCTGTAACTTTTTTGATACGATCTGAAAAGTTCATTTTTATCTCTTTTAGTAGCATTATTCAGATAATAAACCGGAGTAAAACTTTCTGAACCAAAATAAGCTAATTTACCACCTGCGGTAGATTTGAATTTCAAACCCGGTAAAAGTTCCGCTTCAATAAAAATATTTCCAACGAAGTTATCCGAGAAACTATTATTTCCTAATCTTGTTTGTGTATAGGCCAATGGATTAGAAGTTTCCTGAGTAACATAACTCGAAATTCCATAGTAATTTCCATTTGCATCTCTAAGAGCATTTGCATTTGCATAATTACTATTTCCTGCTGCATCAGCCGGACTTACAAGTACTGGTGTTAAAGGATCTAAGTTAATAGCTGATGATAAAGGCCCTCCAAACTCATCATTAGTATTCCCTAAACCAATAGTTTTTTCATGAGAATAACCTAAAGTCTGACCAAGTTTAATGTATTTACCTAATTTATGATTGGAGTTTAAACGGATATTTTTTCTGTTATAGTTAGAAATATCAGTTGTGATAATCCCCTCCTGATCTGTTAAACCAAAAGACATATAAAAAGTTGATGTATCATTACCACCACTAAAACTTAACTCATGAGAGTAACGTTGTGCTTGATTATTAAAAATTTGATCCTGCCAATTTGTTCCTTTTCCAATACTTGCCGGAACAGTAAATCTGTTTGGCGTTCCACCATTTACGTTAGCTTCATTTTGGATTGTTGCATATTGCTGAGCATCTAGCAAGTCTAATTTCTTAGAAGCCTGAGATGTTCCTGCAAAACCAGTATAGTTTACAGAAATTCTTCCCGCTTTACCTTTCTTAGTGGTAACTAGGATAACCCCGGCTGCAGCACGAGAACCGTAGATTGCGCCAGAAGCACCATCTTTAAGTACCTCGATAGATTCGATATCAGATTGATTCAGGTATCCTATACCTCCGTTATCAACGATAACACCATCAACTACCCATAAAGGATCATTATTATTTAAGGTAGTAAAACCACGAATACGTATTGTAGAAGCTGATCCTGGCTGTCCTGCATTTGCTGCAATAGAAACCCCTGAAACCCTTCCTTGTAAAGCTTGTTCTACTCTAGTTATAGGTAGACTTTCCAAATCTTTTGCCTTAACACTAGAAATAGACCCCGTTACAACACTTTTCTTCTGTGTACCGTATCCTACAACTACAACTTCATTTAAGCTTTGAGATTCAGGTTTTAGCCTAATCTCAATTTTAGTTCTTCCGTTTACAGCTTCCTGAACTGTAGTATAACCTACAAAACTAATTGTCAAAGTGCCATTTGACGGAGCAGTAATTTGAAACTTTCCATCAAAATCAGAGGCAGCTGCTTTGCTAGTTCCTTTAATTAAGATTGTTGCCCCTGGGACGGGTAATCCACTTTCATCATTTACAATTCCATTTACCGTAACATCCTGTGCCATTGCGATAACTGAAAACAATAGAGATGAAAAACAAAAAATAAGTAATTTTGTTAATTTCATTTTTCTAAAAATTTTGGTTAATTAATTAGTAATTTGATGCAATAATAAAGTTAAATTTTTACTATTTGTAATTAAAATTCATTACAAAAACACATCAATATATAAATTCATACATTACAAAAACACATCAATATATTTTTATATATTTGATTTTCAATAATTTAATAATAATTTTATATTGTTATAGAATTGTTAACTAAATAAAATAAACACTACATTTAGTAAAAATGAATTATTTTCGCTTTTATTAGAAATTTTTCAAAAAAACACAATAAACCATCTGCATTAATCAGAAAAAAAGCAGATTATAAAACATTACTAATAAAAATACTGATTTAAAATTATGAAATTCATAAATAAATATATTTCGATTTTCACCCTCTTTATACTGCCTTTTGCTATTTTTTCGCAGGTAAAAAACATTGGGCTGCCGGCAATTAAGAACTATAAACGATCCGATTACAAAGGAGGTACTCAAAATTGGAATATTGATCAGGATAAAAACGGCAATGTATATTTTGCAAACAACAGCGGATTGATTCAATTTGACGGCTCAACCTGGAATAAATATTCTCTTCCAAACAACACCGCAATCCGAAGTTTAAAAATAGATGGTTCAGGAAAAATTTATGTGGGCGGAAATAACGAATTTGGTTTTTTCCAAAGTGATGAAAAGGGAAAATTAAAATACCACTCACTTTCCAGCTTAATCAGCAAAAAAGACAGCAAAAATATCAATCTGATCTGGAGGATACATATATATAAAGGCTACGTAGTATTTCAATCTTTCACGAAAGTTTTTTTTTATAAGAATAATAAACTCCGTGTCATAAATGCGCCCAAAAAATTTCAATTTTCTTTTATTATAAACAATCACTTATATTTTCAGGATAAAGTACTCGGAATTTTAGAATATCAGAATCAAAAACTTGTCGCATTAAAGGGTACAACTTCTTTAAACGATAAAGAAATATGGGCTATGTTTCCGCTACCTAATAATAAAATACTTTTTGCAACATTAGAAAAGGGACTTTTTGTTTACGACTACAATAGCGTTAAATCATGGGAAACTGAGGCTAATACTTTTATTAAAAAAAATACATCTCTTGGCGGTTCGATCATAAAAAATAAATTTATCATCCTTAATTCTGTTCTTAATGGCGTAATTATTTGTGATTTAAATGGGAAAATAATCCAGCACCTAAACAGACAAAAAGGATTGCAAAACAACACCATCCTGACTTCATTTGTTGACAACAAGAACAATTTATGGCTGGGACTTGATAATGGAATTACATTCATAAACCAAAACTCACCCTTTACATTTTTCGACTATAGCTATAATATAGGTACCGTTTACGCTTCTGTAGTTTTCAACAAAAACTTATATGTCGCTACGAATCAGGGATTGTTTTATCATTCCTGGACAATTCCTTTTAAGGATGAACCTTTCAATCGGGTGGAAGGAACAATTGCACAAGCCTGGAATATTCAGGTTATAAATAACACACTACTGTGCGCCAGTAATAGCGGCGCTTTGGTAATAGATCAAAACAGGGTTTCAAAAACACTGGACAGCAGAGGTTATTTTGGCTTCAAAACGATCCCCAGTCATCCCGGATATATAATTGGAGAAAGCTATAACGGTTTTTCCATCTTTAAGAATTCCTCAAATGAAATTAATTTCATTAATCAGGTTAGTGGTTTTGACGAAACAACAAATACATTTGAAATCGAACTCGATAACAATTATTTGTGGTTAAAAAAAGACCCTTATTTATATCAGATGAAATTATCCGAAGATCTGAAAAAATTTGACTATATAAAAAAACACGAGCAAATTTCACCTTCACACAAAGGCATCGGAAGTTTACAGTCTATTAATAATAAAGTCTACTTTCAGAGCAGAAACCATTTCTACAGGTACAGCAATGAACAGGAGAATTTCTTTGAAGACAAAAAATTAACTGCGCTCTTTAAGAAAATACCACCCATCAATACACTAATAGAAGACAGCAATAATAATTTGTGGTATTCTTATAACGAATCTATTGGTGTTTTATTAAAAAAGAAAGACGGCACTTATGACCCTAACAAAGCTCAGGAAGCCCCATTTTCAAATCTGACAGGCAATTTAGTCAACAATTACATTTCTGTCAACACAATCGACCCTAACAACACCTTTATCGGCCTTACAGATGGATTAGCTCATTATGATTCTAAAATTTCGAATAATTTTATTACGACGCCAAAAGTCTTTTTTGAAAGTTTTTCATCTTCAAGTGATACGATTATAACAGGAAATCTTGAAAAACAATTAACTGATCTTGAAATTCCATATAAATCCAACCATGTTAAATTCACTTTCTCCTCTCCAACTTACGAAAACCAGGAAAACGTAATGTATTCTTATAAACTGGAACCCTTTGAAGAAAACTGGCGTAACTGGTCAACAATTTCCATTAAAGAATACACAAACTTAAGAGAAGGGAATTATAAAATGCAAATCAAGGCAAAAAACAGTTACGGCGTAGAATCTAAAGTTTCAGAAATTAACTTTACTATTTCACCTCCGTGGTACAGGCACTTTTTAGCATATCTGACTTATTTTTTCCTAATTCTGGCCGGAGTTTACATCATTTCAGACAGGGTAAAACTTAAAATCAGAAAAAACAAATATTACGAAACTATCGAACAAAGAAGGCTGTATCTGGAAAAAGAATCCAGAATCAGACATGATCAGCATGAACTGGAGAAAGAAATTGAACGATTAAAAAGTGATAAACTTCAGATAAAAATCCTTGCCAAGGATAAAGAACTCGTAAGTAATTCTCTTCAGGTAGTAAAGAAGAATAAAGTTTTGAATGGCATTATCCAAAAAATAAAAGACATCGACACCAATACTTTAGACGATTCAACAAAATTTGAATTTAATAAATTACACAAAAGCATTGTAAAAGAAGTCAATACCGACAAAAGCTGGAAAGATTTAGAGAAACACATCAAAAATGTTCACTTTGAGTTTTTGAAAAGATTAAAAGAAAAATATCCAACCATTTCACCACGAGAATTGGATTTATCAACTTATTTATTGATGAATATGTCAACAAAAGAGATTGCTGAAATCATGAACATTTCGACAGGAGGAGTTGAACTGGCCAGGTATCGTCTAAGAAAAAAGCTTGGGTTAAATAAAAAAGAAAATCTAATTGGATTTTTAATGAGCATATAAATTAAACAAAAATGCCATCAGTACTGATGGCATTTTTGTTTGATTTTATTTAGATATATTCGAGTGTTCGTTCCAATGCCATTCCTCTGGAACCTTTTATTAGAATTGTATTATTATTAAACTCAACGGTCTTTAAATGATCTGCAAAAGAATCAAAAGTTTCAAAGAAATGAACATTTTCATTAGAAATTCTGTGTGTATAGAAAGCTTTTCCAATTAAATAACAGGCAGATTGATTTTGACTGATTACAGAATCAACAATAATTTTATGCTCCTGTGTACTTTCATTTCCAAGTTCAAACATATCTCCCAATATCATTATTTTATCAGGATTATCTAATTGTATGAAATTCGCAATGGCAACAGCCATACTACTCGGATTCGCATTGTAGGCATCTAATATAATCTGATTTGTTCCTTTTTTTAATAATTGAGATCTGTTGTTATCAGGTGTATAGCTTTCAATAGCTGCTTTAATATCGTTATTTTCAACTTTAAAATAAATACCCATTGCAACTGCCGCATTGATATTATTGGCATTATAAAGTCCGATTAGATTAGAATTAACAGCAAAGTCTTCATATTTAATAGCTACAAAAGGATTCGCTTCTATACTACTGATTCTGACATCAGCTTCATTCTTATTAATTCCAAAAGTAAAAGATCTGATAGCTTTGGACTTCTCAACCTGAATAGGATCTTCCAGATTTATAAAAGCTGTTTTATCATTTTCAACAAGATATTTATACATTTCACTTTTACCCTGTATAACACCTTCAACACCACCAAACCCTTCTAAATGTGCCTTTCCGAAGTTTGTGATATAACCGTAATCCGGCTCTGCTATTTCACACAAAAACTCAATCTCTTTTTTATGATTGGCTCCCATTTCAACGATTCCAAACTCAGTATCTTTTGTAAATGATAATAAAGTTAACGGAACCCCAATATGATTATTCAGATTACCTACTGTAGCCTTGATTTTAAACTTTTTAGACAACACCACGTTTATAAGCTCTTTGGTTGTCGTTTTACCGTTACTTCCGGTCAGCGCAATAACAGGAAGTCCTAAATAGGAACGGTGAAATTTTGCTAATTTCTGCAATGTCTCCAGACTATCCTGCACCAGGATTGTTCTTTCATCAATAAAATAAGAGGCATTATCAATAACAACAAACAAAGCACCTAAATCTAGTGCCTGCTGAGCAAAAGTATTTGCATCAAAATTTTCTCCTTTGATGGCAAAAAACATAGAATTTGTTTCAATTTTTCTTGTATCAATTGAAACAGATTTACATTGCAAAAATAAATTATGAATGTCCTGAATATTCATTTATAAACTTTTTTAAAAAATAAAAGCCCTAACTAAAGGGCTTTTATTACAATTAAATATATTGTTAGTTTCTAGGCGATTTTCTTTTTTCAGCTTTTGAACCTACTCTTGACATTGCACATCTGAATCCAATGTAATCAGTTGCCATATCCTGAGGGAAGTATCTTCTTTGAGCCGGATCTAACCAATAAGCTCTGTCTCTCCAGGATCCACCTTTGTAAACTCTAACTTTATCATCGATTAAAGTTGTACGCTTACTGGAGTTATCATATTTTCTAACCATTTTACCTAAACTATCAGTAGTGATATTATGTTTAGGAGAATTGTACATACTTTCATCCGTTTTTGCTCCAGCTTCTGAATCTCCAAAGTCAAAATATTTAGATGATTGTTTATCACCATCTCTATAGTTGATATTGTCACTTGTACTGAAATTTGTTCTCAAATAAGTTTCATTTTCGTCAACTGGTACCTGAGCAATTTCACCCGGAAGGTTTCTTGCTACCACTTTACCATTACTTAAAGTATCGTATTTGATATTATCTTTAGTAATGATTTCAAGTTTACCATCTTTGCCAATTTTGTTTTTAGCATATTGATTTCCTCTATAGTAGTTAAAATCGTTAGCTTCATTATCGATAATAGGTCTGTAAACGTCAGCTACCCATTCCGCAACGTTACCTGCCATATCATATAAACCGAAATCATTTGCAGCATAACTTTTTACAGCATTTGTAATATCTGCACCATCATCTGACCACCCGGCAATTCCACCGTAATCACCGTTTCCTTGTTTAAAGTTAGCCAATTGATCTCCTTTGTTTTTACGTTTTGAAGAACGTGTATAATCTCCGGACCAAGGATATTTCTTTTGTCCTTTATATATATTGTATTCTCTTTGTCCAACATCAGCAGCAGCAGCATACTCCCATTCTGCTTCAGTAGGAAGTCTGTACTCAGGTAAAATAACTCCTGAAGAACGTTGAGCGTAAACATTTTTCTCTTCCGGAACTACTCCGTCTTTTCCTGCTTTTGGTCTTCTTCCGTTTGGATTTTTCTTTAATACCAATTCTTCACTTCCACCATAAGTAGTAGATGGAGAAGCTAAATAAGTTTCAGTATTAAACAAACTTTCAGCACTAACATCTTGTGTTTTCGCGCCTTTTTTAAGATATCCGTCTTTTTCTAAAACAGCTTCGTTTACACGGTCTGTTCTCCATTTACTAAATTCAACAGCTTGAATCCAGTTAACTCCAACTACAGGATAATTAGCATAAGAAGGATGTCTTAAGTAATTGTTAGTCATTGTTTCGTTATATCCTAAACGATTTCTCCATACTAAAGTATCAGGAGAAGCTCCTTCGTATATATTTTTGTAGTTTTCTTCTGTCGGAGGAAAAACTTTCTTAAGCCACTCCAGGTATTCTAAATACATACCGTTAGTAACCTCAGTTTCATCCATGTAAAATGACTGAACGTGTTGTTGGGTCGGTGTGTTATTCCAATCGTGCATAACATCATCCTGTACTTTACCCATAGTAAATGTACCTCCTTCAACAAAAACTAAACCAGGACCAGCCTGTTGTTTTTTTCCTGCATTTCTGGCAGCAGTTCCATTTTGACTATCTACATCCCAACCAGTAGCTCTGGAAGCGTGACTGGAACTCGATTTTTTGCTACAACTAGCCGTGCCTAACATCAATACCATTGACATCATTAATTGCAAGACTACAATTTTGTTTACTTTCATACTCATTCTTAGGTGATAAATTTAGGTGCTGCAATATAATAATTAACATTTAATTAGCAACATCTGTTCTAATAATTTTATTTAGCTGTTTTTTACCAGAAAATAACCTATAGTTACGAACGCAAAAATATACTTTTTATTATTTACTATAACATGAAATACTATATTTTTACTTACTAAAATAATTTAAAAATAATTTCCATTTTTCAGTCTATGAAACAAGCCTTTTTTCTATATCTGTTTTTTATTTCATTTGCCTCATTTTCCCAGACAAATGGGAGCTTTACATTAGATTGGCAAAGTAAAAAAGCAACAGGTTTCGGTGACAATAAAATAGTTATCCCATACTTTTCCGGAAACGCTTTTCGGCTGGATATTACTAAAAAAAGCATAACATTACTACTCTATCTGGGAGAATCCGACTATTCAAACGGCAGTTCACTGCAAATTACCAACATTACATACGAGGCAATTTCAATTAGTGAACTTGGAGATTTAACACTTAAAAACGTACCCGAAAAATTAAATGAAACGCTGGAAATCACTTCAGCAAGAGATAAAAAGCAAGCTTTTATATTTCTTAATCCAATTATCAAGGATGGAAATGGTTTCAAACGCGTAAAATCATTTTCATATTCAATAAACAATTCAACATCAAAAAGCAGCAACTCTTCTTCTTTTCAAAAATCAAATGCAATCTACAATTCCGTTTTGTCTTCAGGAGACTGGTATCGCTTTTATGTCGAAAAATCAGGTGTTTACAAGATTTCGAAATCTTTTTTACAAAGTTTAGGATTTGATGCTGAGAAAGCTGACCCAAAAAGAATTAAAATTTACGGAAATGGCGGAAAAATGCTCCCACTTGCCAATAACATTTATTATCCTGATGATTTAACCGAAAATGCAATTCAGGTTATTGGAGAAAATGATGGCGTTTTCAACAACGAAGATTACATTATTTTTTATGCTGAAGGAGTTGACAACTGGAACACTGAAAGCCAGACTAATATTAACGTATTCGACACAAAATCTTACTACTATATAACAATTGCCGGCGGTGACGGAAAACGTATTACGGCTTTAAATCAACCAACAAACAGTACCACACTGGAGTTAAACACTTACGACGACTATCAATATCATGAAATCGACAAAATAAACATAGCGCATACCGGACGCCAATGGTTTGGAGAAGCGTTTGATATTAATACAGAGCAGGAATTTGATTTTAACTTCCCTAATCTTGATGTTTCAACTCCGATAAAAATACAATTAAACGCGATTTCAGCTGCCTATACCCCTACTTCATTTACTGTATCTGCAAACGGGCAAAATATTGGCACTCTCAATTTTGGTTCATTAGCCACGAATTCTGATGTAAAATTTAATGACAGCTCACCTCTCAACACTACATTTTCAGGAACTGACAATGTAAAAATCAAACTTGTATATAATAATAATGGTGTCCCGGGATCAAAAGGATATCTGGATTACATTAATTTAATTGCAAAAAGAAAACTATTGGGAATTGGCAAACAATTTAAATTTCAATATGATTTAGCCGGATCGACGGCAGGAACAGTAAATTACACTATTGGCAATGCAACTGGCATCACGCAAATCTGGGACATAACAGATCTATATAATGTACTGAAAATTGAAAATACTACTCAGGCAAATTTCAGCTTTAAAGCTTCTTTAGGAGAAATCCGAAAATATATAGCAATTGATCCGGCAGATTACTATGCTCCTTTAAAAGAAAACCAGCCTAAAATTGCGAATCAGAATTTAAAAGGGACTCTTTTTAAAAATTCACAAAATACTTTTCAGGATATTGATTACGTAATTGTTACACCAAAATTTTTAATTTCCCAGGCTGAAAATCTGGCTAACTTTCATCGTACCAATTCTAATTTAAATGTAAAAGTTATTGCTTTAGAAAACATCTATCAGGAATTCTCTTCCGGAAAGCAGGACATTTCAGCCATTAGAAATTGTATTAAATACATTTACGACAATGCCTCTTCAGCCGATAAAAGGATAAAGTACCTGAATTTATTTGGTGACGCCTCATTTGACTATAAAAACCGTACCCAAAACAACAATAACATTGTACCTATATATCAATCCCTGGTAAGCAATACAATTGGAGAATCATCATTTGCCTCAGATGATTTTTTTGGACTTATGGATTCCAATGAAGGAAACCTGACTTCTTATGCAGAGGGAATTGACATCGCCGTAGGAAGAATGTTAGTTTCAGACAACACCCAGGCTCAGGAAATGGTGAATAAAGTTTTAGAATATCATAATACTAAGTCTTATGGAAACTGGAGAAACAATTTTGTTTTAATCAGTGATGATTCCGACAAAGATTCTGACGCTACTTTACAATCCAGACAAAATAAGCTGGCCGATGTTATAGCAACAGAAAAACCATTCTTTAATATTGAAAAAATTCTCCTCGATTCTTACACGCAGGAAGCTTCTTCAGGAGGATCCAGATACCCAAAGGCGAGAACAGATTTATTTAATGCTTTTGAAAAAGGTGCTTTAGTTTTTAATTATCTAGGTCACGGAGGAGAAGATGGCTTAGCAAGCGAACGGATTTGGGAAAAAACCGACGGACAAAACCTAAACAATCAATATAAATATCCATTATTTATTACAATCACCTGTGAATTCTCCCGATTTGACGATCCTACCAGACCAACCGCAGGAGAATACACTTTCTGGAATCCTAAAGGCGGTGCCATCTCAATGCTTACTACTATTCGTTCTATAGGACAATATAATGCTGAAGGTTTCAATGACAGCTTAAGCAAAAATTTACTTTCATATGGATCAAATCAATACAATACCATTGCCGAAACCCTTCGGATTTCTAAAAATGAGAATCCAAGTTCTGCCAGTAATGTTATCTTTTATTTAGGAGATCCTGCTTTAATGCTGGCTATACCAAAACCCAGAATTAATTTAACAAAAGTAAACGATGTTGTTATTTCCCAACCAATTTCTGATTTCAAATCGCTGTCAAAAATTAAAATTACAGGTGAAATAACAGATGAAAACAATTCTTTATTAAGCACTTATAATGGAGAATTATTCACCGCTATTTTTGACAAATCCATCACATCAACCACATTAAATAATGATGGACTTAGCCCTGCAATGTTATTTAAAACTCTTGGGGAAACTATCTTCAGGGGAAATGCCTCTGTAAAAAACGGACAATTCGAGTTTAGCTTTATCGTCCCAAGAGATATCAGAATTCCGACAGACAATGGACGAATCAGTTTTTACTCTAAAAAAGACGGTCTTTTGGAAAATCAATCCGGCTATAATACTACTATTAAAATCGGCGGAATAAATGAAAATGCCCCACAGGACAATATAAGTCCAAAAGTTAAGTTATATATGAACGACGAGACATTCGTTTCAGGCGGAATTACAAATAGTTCCCCCTTCTTATTGGCTTTTTTAGAAGATGAAAATGGTATAAATACCGCTAGTGGAATTGGTCATGATATTGTAGCGATTTTAGATGGAGATGTTAGTAATCCTTATATATTAAACGATTACTATCAAACTAAATTAGACGATTACACTAATGGAAACTTGCGTTTTCCGTTAAGGAATTTAGCAGCCGGAATACACACTATAAGTTTTACAGCATGGGACGTTTATAACAATCCTGTAACAAGCGAGGTACAATTTATAGTTGTTGGAGATGAATCTCTGACACTTTCACACGTTCTTAATTATCCAAACCCATTTTCAACCTATACCCAATTTTGGTTTTCTCACAACAGACCTTATGAACCTTTAGAGGTACAGGTTCAGGTAATGACCATTACTGGAAAAGTTGTCTGGACTAAAAATCAGGTTATTACAACAGAAGGATTTTTATCAAGAGAGATAACCTGGGACGGAAAAGATGATTTTGGAGACCGTATCGGAAAGGGAGTTTATATCTATAAACTTACTGTAAAGTCTAATTTAACTAATAAAAAGGCAGAAAAATACGAAAAGCTTGTCATCTTATAAAAATATATATATTTGTACCACCATAAACATATTTAGCCTCTAAATGAAAAAAATATCACTCTTCTTAATTTGTTTTCTCGTTATTTCATACGCAAAAGCTCAGAACATCGTACCGATAACCACCGGAGTTCCATTTTTATTAGTTGCCGCAGATGCCAGAGCTGCTGGTTTAGCAGATCAGGGTGTCGCAACTTCAGCTGATGCTTATTCGCAACAATGGAATCCTGCCAAATATGCTTTTTCAGTAGACAAGCAAGGTTTCTCCGTAAGTTACACTCCTTATTTAACAGACTTAGCCAACGACATTTCCCTTGGACAGGTTACCTACTACAATAAAATCAACGAAAGAAGTGCCTTTGCAGGTAGCATCCGTTATTTTGGTTTTGGTGATATTGAATTAAGGAGAGATCCTAATGATATTCCAAATATCGTATCTCCAAATGAATTTGCTTTAGACGGTTCTTACTCTTTGAAACTGAGTGATGAATTCTCAATGGCAGTTGCAGCGAGATATATAAGATCCAATTTAAAGGTTGCTTCAGAAGATACTGATGCATCAGCAGCCGGTTCTTTTGCCGTAGACGTTGCAGGATTTTATCAATCAGAAGAAATTGCCTACAACAGCTTCAACGGAAGATGGAGAGGTGGCTTTAACATACAAAATATAGGTCCTAAAATAAGTTATGATAACGACGACTTAAGTGCCAACTTTTTACCGGCCAACTTAAGAGTAGGTGCCGGTTTTGATTTTATTCTTGACGACTACAATAAGGTTGGCGTTAGTGTAGAATTTTCAAAACTTTTAGTACCGACCCCTCCGGGACCGGGAACTCCTGTTGACCTTAACGGAAATGGTAATTTTACTGATCCTGGCGACATTAGTCAGGAGGAGGCAAACTCTATAAGCTACAACAAATACAATGAAACCGGTTGGGCTTCAGGAATTTTTAAATCTTTTGGAGACGCACCGGGTGGTTTTAGCGAAGAGCTGAAAGAAATTACGTATAGTCTTGGGGCAGAATACCTATATCAGGATTCATTTGCAATTAGAGCAGGTTACTTTCATGAAAGCCCTGAAAAAGGAGCCCGTCAATTTTTCTCTTTAGGAGCAGGATTCAAATACAGTGTAGTAAAAGTTGACGTTTCTTACTTATTTTCATCATCAAAAGTTAAAAATCCGTTAGAAAACACACTTCGTTTTTCTTTAACCTTTAACTTTGGCGACAAATACGACGAATACTAGACAAAATAATAAAAGATAATAACAATCCAAATTCCTGCTTTTTAGGGATTTGGATTTTTTTTCCCTTAAAAAGAATGAAAGAAATTAGCGTTACATCATCATTTTTATCATACGATTCACTAGACGAATTACCAAAAGATGTTCAGGATTTAATGGCTGAAGCAGTCGGAATCCGCAAAAAAGCCTACGCCCCCTATTCCCAATTTAGAGTTGGAGCAGCCTTATTGTTAGATAATGGAAAAGTAATTTCAGGTTCTAATCAGGAAAACGCAGCGTATCCTTCAGGATTATGTGCAGAAAGGACCGCTATTTTTTACGCCGGAAGCAGGTATCCAGAAGCCAAAATTTTAAAAATGGCAATTACTGCAGCCTCAGATACGAATCAGACAAAAGCACCAATTCCTCCATGCGGGTCTTGCAGACAATCAATTGCGGAATATGAAATTAAACAAGACACCCCTATAGAAATTTATTTTATGGGTGAAATTGGTGAAATTTATAAATCTGCATCCCTAAAAAATCTGCTTCCTTTTATGTTCGATAAAAAGTTCTTGTAAAAAAAGACCAAAAAGTGGCTTTTAAATTTTAGTTCTTAAACGGAATGTCTTATTTTTGCATCCCGACCTTTCGGGCGCAAATTTGTGGGAGGAAACTATTTTGCGTTATAGGCAACAATTGATAACACAAACAAACTTTAGCAAAAGAAAGAATTCAGATGAAAGAAGTTACAAAAGAAGTATATTTAAAGTGGTACGAAGACATGCTGCTTTGGAGAAAGTTTGAAGACAAACTTGCAGCATTATACATCCAACAAAAAGTTAGAGGTTTTCTACACTTATACAATGGTCAGGAGGCTGTCCTGGCTGGTGCTCTGCACGCTATGGATTTAACCAAAGACAAAATGATTACTGCATACAGAAATCACGTTCAGCCAATTGGTATGGGAGTTGACCCAAGACGTGTAATGGCTGAGCTTTTAGGAAAAGTAACAGGAACTTCTAAAGGTATGGGAGGTTCTATGCACATTTTCTCTAAAGAACACCGTTTTTACGGAGGACACGGAATCGTAGGTGGACAAATTCCGGTAGGAGCTGGTTTAGCTTTTGCTGATAAATATTTTGAAACTGGCGGAGTAACTATGACTTATTTTGGTGATGGTGCTGCAAGACAAGGTTCATTACACGAAGCTTTCAACATGGCTATGCTATGGAAATTGCCAGTTGTATTTATCGTTGAAAACAACGGTTATGCAATGGGAACTTCTGTTGAAAGAACTGCAAACCACACGGACATCTGGAAACTTGGTTTAGGATACGAAATGCCTTGCGGACCAGTTGATGGAATGAATCCTGTAAAAGTTGCTGAAGCAATGACGGAAGCGATTGACAGAGCCCGTCGTGGTGACGGACCAACTTTCCTTGAAATGAAAACGTACCGTTACAGAGGACACTCTATGTCTGATGCACAATTATACCGTTC
>JBDTNT010000170.1:0-3678 GCA_039933615.1 Flavobacterium sp.
ATATATAGAACTAATAATTCAAATTAAGACCAAAACCAACTCCCATGTCACTGTCATAATGAGTGGTAATCCCGAAGTTTCTGGCTACAATATATTTCAGCCCGGCCATGTATTCCTTGTCTGTATTCCACATTAAATTCATACGTAGACGTCTTGATAGCGGAATGTCTTTTCTTTCGAATTGCAAGCGTACATTTCCATCGGTGTAAACCTCAACCTGAGCTTTTACAAGCATTGGCAAAGTATATTCAAGTCCAGCGCTAAAGACAGAACGATTATCTTTAGTATTCGATTGTCCGAAAAGATTTTGTTCCTGTTCATCCATTCCCATTTTCCTGTAACGCCAGTCAAAACCGATAAAAGGCATCAGCCATTGGTTTTTTCCGATATAGCGTCCGATGTGTGTTTCTGTTTCATAACCGTGACTATTATTGTACCCCAATCTCCATTCGGTTCCAATGCTCCAGCGCGTGCTGCTGAACATGGCTTCACCATCATTTCCGTTGGAAGCAAAATCATTTTCTGCCATAAAATGAAACATCCTGTCATCCATTTTCAGCATTTTGTACGCCATTTTTGGATCATGAATCAACGGATTCGGAGCTGAATTTTCATAACTGAAAATTCGTCCCATTCCCGCCATCATATGGTATAAAATGTGACAGTGAAAAAACCAGTCCCCATCTGCATTTGCCTGAAACTCGATGGTGTCGGTTTCCATTGGCATAATGTCGATTACATTTTTCAATGGAGCATAACCCCCTTGTTCGTTCAGGATTCTGAAATCGTGTCCGTGTAAATGCATAGGATGCCGCATCATCGATCCGTTGTACAATACAATCCGAACATTTTCCCCTTTTTTGATTAAGATTTTATCGGTTTCAGAAATAACCTTATTGTCTAAACTCCAGACATAGCGGTTCATGTTTCCCGATAATTCAAAACGCAGTTCTTTTACGGGAGCATCTTTTGGAAGAGTAGTTTTGGTCGGTGATTTCAGCATTCCATAATTCAAAGTAACTATCTCAGCAGTTTCCGTACTGTCATTATTCATTTGCATGTTTTCCATGTTGTGCTCCGAATGATTGATGGGTTTTGAATTTTCGTCTTCACCCGTAATTTCAGGGTACATTACGGCGTTCATATCCATTTTATTCAAAGACATTTTCATGCCCATATCATTCATTTCGCCGTTCATTTTCATCATGCCATTCATCATTTTCATACCTTCAAAATATTTTAATTTTGAAAGATGAGCAACTGGCTGTTTAACTCCATTGCCTAAAAACAAAGAAGCCGATCCCGTTCTGTCTTCGGCAGTAGCCAAAAAAGCAAAGGATTTATTGTCTTCGGGAATTGTAACCACAATATCGTACGTTTCAGAAACAGCGATAATGAGACGGTCGACTTCTACAGGTTCAATATCGTTACCATCACTGGCAACAACAGTTATTCTTCCGCCACCGTAAGTCAGCCAGAAATAACTTGAGGCACCTCCGTTTGCGATTCTGAGCCTGACTTTCTCGCCTGGTTTAAATTGTGAAAGGTGATCCTGATTTTTCCCGTTAATTAAGAATTTTTCATAATATACGTCGCTCACATCCATGGCGTTCATTCGTTTCCATTCGTTAGTGACTTTGGTTGAGAAATGACCTTGTTTAATAGCTTCCGTATAACTTTGGGTAGTTCCCTTTTTTATGGCAAACCAATCGTTGGCATTGTGAAGCATCCTTTGAACATTTTCCGGTTTTAAATCGGTCCATTCACTCAGAATAACGGGAACAGTTGGTAAATCATCTATACCTTTTCTGAAGGTCGGATCGTCTTTCTTTTTGTTGATAATGAAAAGTCCGTACAGACCCACTTGTTCCTGAAGCCCGGAATGACTGTGGTACCAATACGTTCCGTTTTGAATAATTGGGAAACTGTATTTATGAGTGGTATTGGGTGCAATCGGCATTTGGGTTAAATAGGGCACACCGTCTTCTTTATTCGGTAAAAATAAACCATGCCAGTGCAGCGAAGTGCTTTCTTTTAATTCGTTGTGGACATAAATTTCCGCAATATCTCCTTCTGTAAAAGTGAGGGTCGGCATCGGAATCTGTCCGTTTACTGAAAAAGCATGTTTTTCCTTCCCTGAAAAATTGACAATCGTATCGCGTACGTACAAGTCATAACGTACAAGCTTTTGCGAAAGCACGATTTGTATGCCAAACAGGAGGAATAGGGATGAGAAAAATATTTTTTTACAATTCATTTATTGTAGTGTTATCAGCATTATTAAACTCATGATGATCATTAAACCATCTTCGATAATGGTTACGGTACTCATTGGCAGATTAAAAACGGCCCCTAAGCAGGCACACTGAATTTTCTTTTTGTTCAATACCGACTGCAGTACACCAATGATACTTATACTCATGACGATAAATGTCAGTGCATTGGTTAGGACTGGATTGAAATTGATCAGATAGGAAATCCCCAAACCAAGTTCAAGAAAAGCATAAACATACCCCCAGACCGGGATTTTTTTGGCTAGCACATCGTACATCATATAACTTTCTGCAAATCCTTTTAAGTTGAGCATTTTAAAAAACGAAAAAACTAAAAAGAATCCCGCCATAAAATGACGCATCGCCTGCATAAAATCAAAATGAGGATTGGCAAACTGAATTAGTCCCGTAACCAAACTGATGTAAAAGAAAATCAGTAAAATAGGTTTGTAGGTTTCCAACCAGGATTTTGTTTCTTCGGCGATTTCACTATGTGGAATGACTGAAATTTGATATTTACTGTCCAATGCATTTTGCAGTTCGTTCAGACCAACATGTTTGTTCATGGTGACTGTTGCGCTGCTATTTTCTTTAGAAACTTCGACTGCCGTTACATTGTCGACTAATTTTAATGCTTTTTCGACTTTTTCTTCGCAGCTTGTGCAGGTCATTCCGGTAAGTTTATAGGTATGTGTCATTGTTTTTTGTCTTTTTAAGGATTACAATGCAAATTTCCGAACTAATGATTACTTGGGGTTGTATAATTTTAAGAATGATTTGCAAGATTTACAAAAGTAGTCTAACCGCAAGATGCGCTAAGTTTTTCGCCTAGAGCGCAAGGAAAAATTAAATATTGAGAGTTACAAATTCTCTATCTGAATCCGTTTTTTATCTTTCAGCTGCTTAAAATAAGTAGGCGTAAAACCGGTGATTTTCTTAAATTGATTGCTCAGATGTGCCACATTACTATAGTTGAGTACATCGGCAATTTCGCTTAAAGAAAGTTCATTATAAATCAGCAACTCTTTTACCTTTTCTATTTTCTGACTGATGAAATACTTTTCGATAGTGGTATTTTCAATTTCCGAAAATAAATTGCTCAGCGTATTATAATCCTGGTTGAGGTTTTGAGACAAATAATCAGATAAATTGGTTTTTAATTCATTGTTTTTATAATGAACCAAATCGATAATAAGCGTTTTTATTTTCTCGATTGTCTTGCTTTTTTTATCATCAAGCAGGTCAAACCCTAAAGAATGCAGGCTTTGTAGTAAATTTATTTTTTGATTTTCTGTAATTTCATCCTGCAGTTCAACTTCACCCAGTTCAACAGAAATAGTCTGAAGCCCAAGTTTTTCAAACTCAGACTTCACAACCATTTTACATCTGCTGCATACCATGTTTT
>JBDTNT010000171.1:0-12391 GCA_039933615.1 Flavobacterium sp.
TAGAACCGTTGATTATTACGCCCGAAAGTGTTTTTGTAAACATTGGAGAACGTACAAATGTAACCGGATCTAGAAAATTCCTGCGTTTGATCAAGGAAGAGAAATATGACGAGGCGCTTGATATTGCAAGACAACAAGTAGAAGGAGGAGCACAAATCATCGATATCAATATGGATGAAGGAATGCTTGATGGAGTTCAGGCAATGACAAAATTCCTGAATTTAATAGCATCAGAACCAGATATTTCGAGAGTTCCAATCATGATCGACAGCTCGAAATGGGAAATCATCGAGGCAGGTCTTAAAGTCGTGCAGGGGAAAAGCGTTGTAAACTCAATTTCATTAAAAGAAGGAGAAGAAGCTTTTATTCACCACGCCAAATTAATCAAACGCTACGGAGCTGCAGCTATTATCATGGCTTTTGATGAAGTTGGTCAGGCTGATAATTTTGAACGCAGAGTTGAAATTTGCCAGCGTTCGTACGATATTTTAGTAAACAAAGTTGGTTTTCCCCCACAGGATATCATCTTCGATTTAAATATTTTCCCCGTTGCAACCGGAATGGATGAGCATCGCTTAAATGCAATCGACTTTTTCAGAGGTACAAAATGGGTTCGTGATAATCTGCCTCACGCACATATTAGTGGAGGAGTAAGTAACGTTTCGTTCTCTTTTAGAGGAAACGATCACGTTCGTGAAGCGATGCACTCGGTGTTTTTATACCATGCGATTCAGAACGGAATGACAATGGGAATCGTGAATCCGGAAATGCTTTCGATTTACGATGATATTCCAAAAGATTTATTAGAACACGTAGAAGATGTAATCCTAAACAGACGTGACGATGCAACCGAAAGACTTTTAGACTTTGCAGAAAATGTAAAAGGAGAAGTAAAAAGTGATGAAAAAGCAATTCAGGAATGGCGCTTAGGAACCGTTCAGGAGCGTATTACACATTCATTGGTCAAAGGAGTTGATGCTTTTATTGAAGAAGATGTAGAAGAAGCCCGTCTCGCTGCCGTAAAACCTATTGAAGTTATCGAAATCAATTTAATGACGGGAATGAATGTCGTTGGAGATTTATTCGGAACCGGAAAAATGTTCCTGCCTCAGGTTGTAAAATCGGCACGTGTAATGAAAAAAGCCGTTGCTTATCTTTTGCCTTACATTGAAGCCAGTAAACAAGCCGGAGACAAATCCGGAAACGGAAAAATCCTGATGGCTACCGTAAAAGGTGACGTACACGATATTGGTAAAAACATTGTTTCGGTAGTATTGGCGTGTAACAATTACGAAATCGTAGATCTTGGTGTAATGGTGCCTCCGGAAAAAATCATTGCAGCGGCGATCGAACATAATGTAGACATTATCGGATTAAGCGGACTGATCACTCCTTCGCTTGACGAAATGGTTTATTTAGCCAAAGAATTAGACAAACAGGGAATTAAAATTCCAATTATGATCGGGGGAGCAACCACTTCACGTGCACATACCGCAGTGAAAATCGCTCCGCAATACAGAGAAACTGTAATTCACGTAAACGATGCTTCAAGAGCCGTAACCGTTGCGGGAAATCTGTTGGATCATAACCGTAAAATATATGCAAGCGATATTCGTGCAGAGTATGATGCTTTCAGAGAGACTTTCTTAAACCGTTCAAGAGATAAAAATTTCTTAACGATTGAGCAGGCCCGTAAAAATAAATTGCAATTAGAGTGGGACGAATACACTCCTGTAAAACCAAAAGTAATCGGTAAACAAATCGTCGAAGTAGAGCTGGATGTTTTAGTTCCTTATATTGACTGGACGCCATTTTTCAGAACCTGGGAATTGTTCGGGAAATATCCGGCAATCTTAACGGATGAGGTTGTTGGCGAACAGGCAACATCCGTTTTTAAAGACGCTCACGAAATGTTAGCCATTATTCTGGCAGAGAAAAAATTATCAGCAAAAGGTATTTACGGAATTTTTCCTGCGAATCAAATTGATGATGACGATATTGAATTGCGAGATGAAAACGGAAAAGTGTTGGAGAAATTCTTAACACTTCGTCAGCAATCACAAAAAACAAAAGGCGCACCAAACATCGCTTTATCTGATTTTATCTTACCAAAAGATTCAGGAATTACAGATTATATTGGAGCTTTTTGTGTAACAACAGGTTTTGGTGTTGACGAATGGGCGGCTGAATTCGAAAAAGATTTAGACGATTACAATTCTATTATGGTTAAAGCGTTAGCGGATCGTTTTGCTGAGGCTTTCGCCGAATATTTACATGAAAAAGTACGTCAGGATTTCTGGGGTTATGATGCTGAAGAATCACTTTCGACAGAAGATTTAATCGAAGAAAATTATAAAGGAATTCGTCCTGCGCCAGGATATCCTGCTTGTCCGGATCACTTAGAAAAGCCAACCATCTGGAAATTACTCAACGTAGCCGAAGAAATAGGAGTAACCTTAACCGAAAGTATGGCCATGTGGCCGGCTTCATCCGTTTCAGGATATTATTTTGGAAATCCAAAAAGTAAATACTTCGGACTTGGAAAAATAAAAGAAGATCAGGTAGTAGATTACGCAAAACGAAGAAATGTACCAACCGATTACGCCATGAAATGGCTGAATCCAAATATAGCAGACTAAAAAAGTTTATTTGGTTTCAAGTTTCAGGTTTCAAGTTCTGTAGAGAACGTTAAACCTGAAACCTGAAACTTGAAACAACAAAAAAGATTATTTGAATTTACGTTTTTTGATTTCAGATTTTTTACACATCACTAAAACTCAAAACTCATAATTCATAACTCATAACTTTAAAAATGAAAGTAACACAACATATAGAAAACGCCAAAGGAAAAACATTATTCTCATTTGAAATCATTCCGCCTCAAAAGGGGAAAAGCATTCAGGAATTATATGACAATATCGATCCGTTAATGGAGTTTCAGCCGCCATTTATTGATGTAACCACTTCGCGTGAAGAATATATTTACATCGACAAAGGCAACGGATTGCTAGATAAAAAACTGACCCGTATGCGTCCGGGAACGCTTGGAATTTGCGCTTCTATAAAACACAAATACAACGTAGATACAGTTCCTCACGTACTTTGCGGAGGCTTTACCAAAGAAGAAACAGAATATCTTTTGGTAGACTGTAATTACCTGGGAATAGATAATATAATGGCTTTGCGTGGTGATGCCATGAAAGACGAGCAATATTTTATCCCAAAAGCCGGAGGGAATGATTATGCGATCGATCTGGTAAAACAAATCAGTTTATTAAATCAGGGAAAATACCTTCATGAAGTAATGGATATCGACAACAAAGCCGATTTCTGTATTGGTGTAGCGGGGTATCCGGAGAAACATTTAGAGTCCCCATCGCTTCAATCTGACTTAAAAAGGTTGAAGGAAAAAGTAGATGCAGGAGCTGATTATGTGGTGACACAAATGTTTTTCGACAATTCGAAATATTTCGAGTTTGTAGCAAAAGCAAGGGAAATGGGAATTACAGTTCCTATTATTCCGGGAATTAAGCCTATTGCTGTCAAAAGACATTTACAGATTTTGCCACAGATTTTCCGAATAGATTTACCGGAAGATTTGATTCATGCAGTAGATAAATGCAAGAATAATGCAGAGATAAAACAAGTCGGAATTGAGTGGGCTATTCAGCAGTCTTTAGAATTAAAGGCAGCCGGAGTTCCGGTACTGCATTATTATTCAATGGGAAAATCTGAAAATATCCGCCAAATCGCAAGCCATATTTTTTAGAGAAAATAAAATTTTGTTCTCGCTTTGTCATTTCGACGAAGGAGAAATCACACTAGAAACTCACATAAAGTTTGCGGAAAAACCAATGTGATTTCTCCTTCGTCGAAATGACAAGATTGTGGAATATTGGAGTTTTAATCAGGAGCTGTTTCCAGCTGTCCACTATATCTTTTCCTTGCTAAAGAAGCAAGAAAAAGGATGCCGTTTCCATCTGGGCTAGGGCATCAGGCATTTTAATTTTAATTTGTAATAATTGCAGCAATTATGAAAAAAGAAGAATTACAGGCAATAGCTTCCCAGCTAAAACATCCAACAGGAGAAAAAGGAATTGAAATGGCCAATATGATGCAGGAAACCAACATCAATATGACACGGCATTCCATCCAAAATCTAAATATTGCAAAAGAAAATAAAATTCTGGAATTAGGCCACGGAAACGCAGCACATGTAGAGTCTGTATTGGATACTGCTGAAAAACCAACATACTACGGACTCGAAATGTCTGAGTTAATGTTTCAGGAAGCAAGAAAGATCAACAGAAATTATGTTTCTCAGAAGCAAGCTTTCTTTTCTCTTTATGAGGGAAATGTAATTCCGTTTCAGGACTCGTTTTTCGATAAAATTTTCACTGTAAATACAATTTATTTCTGGGAAGATCCCGAAAAATTACTTTTAGAAATCTACAGGGTCTTAAAACCAAATGGAAATTTCTGCCTGACATTTGCCGAGGAAAGTTTCATGAAACAACTTCCGTTTACGGAATATGAATTCACACTTTACACAACGGAAAAAGCACAGCAGTTGATCAAAAAAACACCTTTCAAATTTGTATATAAAGAAACGCTGACCGAAAAAGTAAAAAGCAAAACAGGCGAGTTGGCCGACAGGGATTTTACCACCATTGTTTTAGAAAAATAACAAAAAAGAACTATATTCGTTTCAGTGCTCTTTTTTTAAGTAATTTAATTGATTTTTATTTCACGTTTCTATTTCTAAATCTTAATCCTTTTTTAAAATTATGGAAGTTAAAAAAATCAATTTTCTAAAAAGCTACAGTAGTATTTTATTGCTTTTGGGAGGAATTATTGCAGGAAGTATTTTAGGATTGTTATTTGGGAAAGGTGTTGAGGTAATCAAACCGCTTGGGGATATTTTTCTGAATTTACTTTTTACGGCAATTATTCCGCTTATTTTCTTTACGATAGCTTCCTCAATTGCCAATTTAGAGCAATCAGAAAAATTAGGAAAACTATTTGTAATAATGATTGTTGTTTTTCTAAGCACAGTTTTAATTTCGGCTTTAGTAATGATTTTTGCGGTTTATCTTTTTCCGATTCATCAGAATATTATAGTTTCTAAAATTCCTCTGGAGAACATTCAATCCGGAAGTATTGGCGAACAAATAGCACAATTACTTACCGTAAATGACTTCTTTGAGCTGTTGTCCCGAAAAAGTATGCTGGCACTTATTATTTTCTCTTTCATGATAGGATTCGCAAGCCTGCAATCCGGAGAGAAAGGGAGTAGTTTCAGAAGTTTTCTTGATTCAGGAAACGAAGTCATGAAACGATTGCTTGGAATGATTATGAAATTGGCTCCAATTGGTTTAGGTGCTTATTTTGCGTATCAGGTTGGTGTTTTCGGACCACAGCTGTTTGGTGTTTATGCAAAACCTTTAGGGATTTATTACGGAGCCTGTATCTTTTACTTCTTTATATTTTTTAGTATCTATGCTTTTATCGCCGGAGGAAAACAGGCTTTCAAAGTTTTTTGGAGCAATAACATTACACCAGCTTTGACGGCTGTTGGAACCTGCAGCAGCATTGCAACAATCCCTGCAAATCTGGAAGCAGCAGAAAAAATGAATATTCCAAATCACGTCCGGAATTTGGTAATTCCACTTGGGGCGCCATTGCACAAAGACGGATCGAGTATGTCATCGATCCTGAAAATCACCGTACTTTTTGCCATGTTTGGAAAGGATTTTACAGAGCCAAGTACCATTCTTTTGGCCCTAGGAATCACTGTTATTGTTTCCATTGTAGAAGGCGGAATCCCAAATGGAGGTTATATTGGAGAGGTTTTGGCAATTACAGTTTATGGTTTGCCAATGGAGCAGGCACTTCCGGTAGCGATGATTTTGGGAACTTTGGTGGATCCGATTGCTACATTATTAAATGTAAATGGCGATTTAATCTGCTCAATGCTGATTTCCAGATTTTCCGAAAAAACAAAATGGTAGCAGCCGAATTGTAATTACATAAAAACAAATAAATCTAAAAATAGCAGAATTAATCCGCTAATCTGTAAAACCTGTGTGCCTTTTTGTATCATGGTTTAAACATTAAAAAAATAATAGAATGAATTCAGTACTTCAACACGATCTAAATGATTTAGAAAATATACTTGAAAAAGCAAAACAACAGGGATTAGGTTTTTTAAATAATCTCGAAAATATTCCAACATCAAATAAAGAAACGATTGATCCGACCCGGATTTTAAATGAATTAGGTTTGGGGTCTTTGGCCGCTTTAGAAGAATTTAATAATCGAATGGCACCTTTAATGGTTGCTTCACCCGGGCCAAGATACTGGGGATTTGTGACCGGCGGATCAACTCCTGCATCTATTGTAGGCGATTGGCTGGCTTCTGTTTATGACCAGAATACGCAGGCAATAAAAGCACAAGGCGGAGTTTCGGCTTTAATAGAATTTGAAACAATTAATCTGTTGTTGCAATTGTTTGACTTGCCAAAAACGTTTTTAGGCGGATTTGTAACAGGAGCCACCATGTCTAATTTTACCTGCCTTGGAATTGCGCGACAATGGTTCGGAGCGCAGTTCGGGAAAGATTTTGCTAAGGATGGAATTTCAGAAACGATTCATATACTTACGGCAACACCACATTCTTCCTCCATTAAATCCCTGGCGATGCTCGGAATTGGAAGTCAGAATTATACAGTCATTAAAACAGCAGAAGGGAATCGGGAGGCAATTGATATTGTTGATTTAGAAGAAAAAATAAAAACGTTAAACGGAAAACCATTTTTATTGATTTCAAGTGCAGGAACTGTAAATACAGCTGATTTTGATGATTTTAAAGCGATTTCAAAATTAAAAGAAAAATACAATTTCTGGTGGCATATAGATGCTGCTTTTGGAGGTTTTGCTGCAGTTTCAGATAAATTTAAACATTTGGTTGAAGGTTGGGAAAATGCAGACAGCATCACAATTGATTGTCATAAATGGCTCAACGTACCCTATGAAAGTGCTTTTTATCTGGTCAAAAAAGAGCATGTTAATTTACAGATTGAAACTTTTCAGAATTCGAATGCTCCTTATTTAGGAAATCCACTGGAGAATTTCAATTATCTGAATGTATTGCCCGAAAATTCAAGACGCCTCAGAGCACTGCCGGTTTGGTTTTCTTTATTGGCTTATGGAAAAGAAGGTTTTTGCGATATCGTTGAAAACAGCGTGCAGATGGCATTGCATTTTGGGAATGCACTTATTGAATTGGATAATTTTGAGCTTTTAGCGCCGATTCGTCTCAATAACGTTTGTTTTACTTTGAAAGGAAATCAAAATCAGGAAAAAATTGCTTCATTTTTGACGTTGCTCAATGATAGTGGAAAAGTGTTTATGACACCAACAGTCTATCAAAACAGAAAAGGAATTCGTGCTTCATTTGTCAATTGGAGAACTTCCGAAAAAGATATTAAAATCGTCATCGAAGAAATGAAAGAAATTATTTTGGAGTTAGGGATATAAATCAAATATAAAAGCTCCTAAAATCAGCTCTGTTATACACCAGAACTACCTCCCAAAAATTATACATTATTTGGAGGCAGTTCTATTCAGGTAAGCTTTTCTTGTTACAACTAAAACTTATTTAGTAATCTCCCTAAACACAGCTTCCAGATTTTTATTTTTCTGATTTAATTGTAAAGTCTTTAATCCATTGGCATTTGCAAAATCAAAAATAGCCGGACGCATATCTTTTTCGGTAACAAAAGTAAGCTCCCAGGTCATGTCGTGGGTGTTTTTATAAGAAATGATGTTTTCCAGTTTGGCAAGTAATTGTTCTTCGACCTGATAATCGAATTCTACTTCTATAACCTGTTCTTTATCTTCAGAGATTAATTTATCTAATTTTTTATCGGCCACAATTTGTCCTTTGTCAATAATTATGACACGATCGCAGATGGCTTCAACTTCCTGCATGATGTGAGTTGACAGAAAAACGGTCTTGTCTTTTCCAACATTTTTAATCACATTTCTGATTTCCATTAACTGATTCGGATCCAGTCCGGTAGTAGGTTCATCCAAAATCAAAACATCGGGATTATGCAGCAAGGCATTGGCTAATCCAACACGTTGACGGTATCCTTTAGACAACTGCCCGATCTTTTTATGACTTTCAGCTGACAGTCCTGTCAGTTGGATTACTTCTTCGATTCTTGATTTTTCAACATGGTAAACATCGGCATTAAAAGCCAAATACTCACGAACATACAAATCCAGATACAACGGATTGTGCTCTGGTAAATACCCGATAGAAAGTTGTACTGCTTTAGCGTTTGTCATGACATCATGACCATTTACAAGGGCTGAGCCGCCATCGGCAAGTAAATATGTAGTTAATATTTTCATCAAAGTAGATTTCCCCGCTCCATTGGGACCAAGAAATCCTACAATTTCTCCTCTTTCAATTTTAAACGAAATTTCGTTTAATGCTTTCTGAGTTCCGTAACTTTTTGATATACTGTTTACTTCTATCGACATAACTTTTTATTTACTGCAAAAGTAAACAGAAATAGCTTTGATTACTACAAATTGTCTTTCAAAGAACTCTTAAAAAAAATATAAATTCCGAGTAACGACGGCATCGTTCTTGCTTAAGGGATTGTAAATTTAAATTAAAACCCAAATCATGAAAAAAATTTTACTTATCGCAGCATTGGCGATGGTTAGCTTTGCAAACGCTCAAAAAGGAACAATCTTAGTAGGTGGTAGTATCGGATATACTTCTGATAAAACTGAATTTCAATTTAGTGATGATAAAACTAGTACTTTTAGTTTTTCTCCTAAAGTAGGTTACCAATTTAATGATAATTGGACTGTTGGAGGTGAGTTTACTGTAGCTTCGTCTAATGATGACAACGGTACTAGAGAAATAAAAAATAATGGCTTCAAAGCTGGAGCATTTTTACGTTATTCTATGCCATTGAGCCAGACTTTCTCTATTTTTGCTGATTTAGGAGCAGGTTTCCAAAATGCAAAAACTAAAGTGTACGGTCCTGGAAATGACTTCGCAAAATCTAAAGCAGATGGTATGTATGTTGGTATTACTCCGGCACTTTTTATCAATATGAAAAAAGGATTTGGTCTAAACTTCAGCATTGGTGGTTTAGCATACGAAACTTTGAGTTATGACAATAACGGACCAGATGTTAGTTCATTCAATTTCAACTTCGGTCAGACATTTAACATTGGAGTTTCTAAAAACTTCTAATCTTAAATCGATTTTATTTCAAATAAAAGCACTCCATTGGGGTGCTTTTTTATGTTTTTAAATAGTATAAAAAATGCCAACTTAAGTGAAGTCGAAACAAATCATAACTACAAGATTTTCGACTTCACCCGTTGACAATAAAAAACAAAAATTATCTAAACAAAAGGCATTAATTATACTACTTCAACAGCGGCTCTCATTTCCTGAGCAGCAGCTACCATTTCAATAAGGGCTTTTTTGGTTTCATCCCAGTGACGAGTTTTTAAACCACAATCCGGATTTACCCAAAGCTGATCTACCGGAATAACAGCAGAAGCTTTTTCAAGTAATTTTACCATTTCCTCGCTTGACGGCACACGTGGCGAGTGAATGTCATAAACTCCCGGTCCAATCTCGTTTGGATATTTAAAATCGGCAAAGGCATCTAAAAGCTCCATTTGCGAACGGGAACATTCAATTGTGATAACGTCAGCATCCATGTCAGCAATATTCTGAATAATATCGTTGAATTCGCTGTAACACATATGCGTATGAATTTGCGTATCATCATTTACACCACTGGCAGAAATTCTAAAAGCTTTTACAGCCCAGTCCAGATAAGCAGCCCACTCTTCTTTTCTTAAAGGTAACCCTTCACGGATCGCAGGTTCATCGATCTGAATGATTTTAATTCCCGCTTTTTCTAAATCCACAACTTCATCACGAATTGCCAACGCAATCTGTGTACAAGTTTCAGAACGCGGCTGATCATTACGGACAAACGACCATTGAAGAATCGTTACAGGTCCGGTAAGCATTCCTTTTACCCATTTTGGAGTCAGGGATTGTGCAAATTTGGACCATTTTACCGTCATTGGGTTTGGTCTCGAAACATCACCATAAATAACCGGAGGTTTCACGCAACGGCTTCCGTAACTTTGTACCCAGCCATTTTTGGTAAAAGTAAAACCGGCTAATTGTTCCCCAAAATATTCCACCATGTCATTACGTTCAAACTCACCATGAACCAGGACATCAATACCCGTTTCTTCCTGAAAACGAATCGTAGCTTCAGTTTCTTTTTCGATTAGATCGTTGTATTGTTCGACTGTTAATTCTCCTTTTTTGAATTTTGCTCTCCAGCTTCTTACTTCAGCAGTTTGAGGGAAAGAACCAATTGTTGTCGTTGGGAACAAAGGAAGGTTTAAAGCTTCAATCTGGCTTTTTCTTCGGGTCGCAAAACTGCTTTTACGTTGGTCGTCAGAAGTTGTAATGTTGGCAACACGTGTTTTTACTTCATTATTGTGAATTAATTTTGAAGTTTTACGGTTTTCATTTGCAACTGTATTTTGTTCAAATGCAGGCGAAGTTTTAATATCCACTTCATTAGAAGCAAATTGTTTCAATACTACAATTTCCTGAATTTTTTGTTTAGCGAAAGCCAGCCATTGTTTGATCTCAGGCGTCAGGGTTGCATCATTGGTTTCTAGATCCAAATCACATGGACTGTGGATTAAAGAACAGGAAGGTCCAACCAGAATTCTGTTTTCTCCCAAAGCATCAGTTGCTTTTTTGATCAGACTTAAAGAATTTTTGAAATCATTTTTCCAGATATTCCTTCCGTCAACAACTCCCAAAGACAGATTTACGTTTGCAGCCAGCTGTCCTGATTCTAAAATATCATCTAATTGCGAAGGACAACGTACCAGATCCAAATGGAAAGTATCAACCGGTAAAGCTAAAGCTGTGGGCAGATTTTCTCCAAAACAGTCAAAATAATTCGCAAGAACAATTTTTATTTTTGGAAAACGGATATTGATTTCATTGTAAACTCTCGTAAGCGTATTTCTTTCTTTATCCGTTAGATTTAAAGCTAAAAATGGCTCGTCTAATTGAATGTACTCTACTTTTTCAGCCTGAAGTTTTTCGAAAATTTCAAAATAAATGGGAAGCAAGGCATCGATAAGGTCGATTCGGTGAAAACCTTCTTCTTTTTCTTTCCCTAAAAGTAAATAAGAAACAGGTCCGATTAAAACCGGTTTTGTAGCAATTCCCAAATCATTTGCCTCTTTAAATTCAGTGATTATTTTTTCTGAAAACAAAGCGAACTTTTGGTTTTTGGTAAATTCAGGAACAATGTAATGGTAGTTTGTATCAAACCATTTTGTCATTTCCATCGCGACAACATCCTGTCCGTTTTTTTGTGCCCCTCTCGCCATTGCAAAATATAAATCTATAGACGAATTTGATTTTGCAAAATCAGTATAACGCTCCGGAATTGCTCCTAAAGTCAATGTCAGATCAAGTACCTGATCATAAAAAGAGAAATCATTAGACGGAATTAAATCTACTCCGGCTTCAGCTTGTAATTGCCAGTTGGTACGGCGAATGTCTTTTCCGGTTTGGATCAGTTCTTCAACCGAAATTTTTCCTGCCCAATATAATTCACTTGCTTTTTTTAGTTCTCTGTTGCTCCCGATTCTTGGATAACCTAAGTTGTTTGTTTTCATTTTGATTCCGTATTTTTTACGGAACAAATTTATTGTTTTAGATTATAATACTTAAATTTGGTCTTTACTTCAGTGAATTGTGTTTTGAAAGTTGTTTTTTTAAGATTATATTACTGATGGATTGTTTGAAAAGAACCTTTAGCCGTAAAAATTACTATGGAAAACTTAGATAAAACCGATTTGCAAATTCTGAAACACCTTCAGGAGAACTCCAATATCAACACAAAAGACCTCGCTGCCAAATTATTCCTGACTGTTACGCCTGTTTATGAGCGTATAAAAAGACTGGAACGTGACGGATATATTACCAAATACGTTGCACTTTTAGATAAGAAAAAAATGAATCGCGGAATGACTGTTTTTTGCAATGTTCGCCTGAAAGAGCACGCCAAGAATGTCGGAAGCAATTTTGTAAAAGATATTGTAGCGCTTCCCGAGATTATTGAATGTTATAACATTGCCGGGGATTACGATTTTATGCTGAAGATTCTGGTTCAGGATATGACTAGTTACCAGGATTTTGTAATGAATAAGTTATCGACAATTGAAAATATAGGAAACACGAACAGTATTTTTGTAATGGGCGAAATTAAGCACAGTACGGCCTTAGAGTTTTAAT
>JBDTNT010000172.1:0-12043 GCA_039933615.1 Flavobacterium sp.
TGTCTGTACAAATCAAAAAACTGAAAATAAGTCCCATCATCACCGGCAGGCAGCATTCCGGCTTCTTTTGCTTTATTAGCAAGCCACATGGATACTTTTAACTCATCTAAAGTTCCTGCTTCACGTCCATTGAAATGATCACCTGCCATCTGATACATATCCGTCTTAAGGTCTTCTAATTTGATTGCTGAAACTAAAGGTTTTTTTAATCCCTGCGAAAAAACAACTCCTCCACAGGCAATTAAAACTAAAATCATTTTATTTTTCATTTGCTTTTGATTTAAAATCCAAACTAATTTTTTTGAGAACAACTAATATAAACTTTTAAAGGCAAAAAATAACCCGACAATTACGCGAAATTCGATATTGTCGGGTTTATTCTTTTAAGGCTATTTTTAGTATGTCCCGTTTTTCATTTTAGATAATGTTTCCTGTATTTCAATTGCAGTTTGTTCCTCTACTTCAGGACTTAAAAATTTTACTGCTAAAGTCTGAGTCGTTATCGCTTTTTCTTTTTGCCCGTCTTTATAATACAACTGAGCCAAGGTATCCAAATAATAAGGATTGTTTTTGGTTACAGCCAGACTGTATTCTGACCATGTAATTGCCGATTTAATAAAACCAGCATTGGCAGGCTTCAGTACAGAAGACCAGGCAGCTGTATTTGCTAAGTTGGAATGGTATTCTTTAAAGGCATTCCATCCATCATAAGAATACTCAGAATAAAGACCTATTGTATTATACATATCATCTAATTTCTCAATTGCATTCCCTTTCTCCGGAGACAAATAAGTATTAAAATAAGTACTGTATTCTTTTAAGAAAACGGTATCATTGGTACTTTCTTCAGTATCCTGATTTAAGTAAGCAAAATAATTTTTATAAGACTCGAAATTTCCTTTTCCTGTAGAAATTAGCTTTTTGTACGTTTCTATTATCCTTTTATCATTAGAAATACCAGCTGTCTCTTTATTATTTTCCTGCAAAGCTTTTGAAATTTCTGTACTTATATCTCCAATAGAAACTTGTCCGGAATCTTTGCTGTTATATTCTGTACGTTGTGCTTCTATAGCATCATAATGTTTTATCAGATAATCAATCGATTTAAAATCTACATCGTTCAAAACCTTGTCTTCATTAAAGGCCAATTTACTAAATCCTATGTTTTTAATTTCGCCCAGAATCGTTTCTGTCAAAATCATATCTGGTTTTGCATCTTTTTCGTGTGCTGCAATAATCTTCTTCCATGCTGCCTGAACCTGTTTTTTATCTAAATTGGATTTACTAAATTTAAATCCGTCTTCAGTAGGTTCATCGTACTCCTCAATATAATCCGTTGAAGTATTGATGACAGTGATTTTATTGAACCCTTTTAATAATTCTGCATCTGTTGTTTTTTTATTGGCAATTAACTTACTTAAATCATTCAAAGCACGAAGTTTGTTGAGCTTATTATAAGTAATATCATAATATGTAAAACGATATTGTGCATCAGTCAGATTTAATTTATTTGCAGTTGCCGCAACATTCCCGTTTTCATCCAGTATAAGGATGCTTGGTGAATTGGTAATTTTATTTTTTTTCAACCATGCTTTATCCTTTTTAGTGGCTAAATAATAATTGTATACATCAAATTTAGGGTCATATACATCATTAAAATTGTATCCGATAGCTTCTTCCTGACTTTTAATAAAAATATCAAAATCACTTTGTGCCAATTTATTATCCAGATCATTATATACAATTAAAAATTTACCCGGTGTTAACTTAGTCATTTTTAATGCCTCCTCTAAAGCATTCTCTACTTTAAATTTAAAATTAATTTTAGGAGAACCATAAGCACTGTCAACTGTAACTAACGAGCTGTCAACAGCTGTACCAAAATCTTCCGTTACTAAAGGATCTTTTCCCGGATACGTCCAATTTGAAATACTTTGCGTTTCAATCGCTGCAACTTTTGGAGTAACAGCAACTGGCGGAGTATCTTTTTCGTTTAAAAAAACGATTAGATCTTTTCCTCCCGGACCGGAAATTTTAAGTTCATTTGATTTTTTATCATAAAAACCAGAAATATTAAGATCTCCTAAAACATTAAATTCATATTTAATGGTGACTTCAGAAACGTCTTTTGGCAAAGCATATTTGTAAAGTTTAGTTTTACCCTGAGCTTCAGAACCTTCAAATACCAAATACAAATAATCAGTTCTGTCAATCTCAAAGTCTAAATCTATTTTTGCCCAATCCGGATCTGTTTTCGTTTTAATATCTGAAAGTCTTTGATATTGAACAGGTTCAGAACCTTTTTGTGTTCCTATATAAAATGGATTATAAGAAGGATCTAAAAATTTAATTTTAATTTTTTTAGCTTTTTTATCATTCTTAAAACTAAGGCTAAAAGCATCCTCCACTTTTTTATTTTGAGAAAACATCAAAGAGTCTCCTTGAATTTTATATTCACCAGAATAAAACACTAATTCATAATTATTATCGTCTAATAAATTTAATTTGATTTTTTGTCCTTTGTTTGTTGATATATAAGTTCCTTTCTCAATACTTTTTGTTTGAGAAAAAGAAGTGGTCATTAAACAAAAAAACATTAAGAAACTCCATATGATATTGCGCATGCTTATATTTTTTGGTTGTTAATATTGAGCGCAAAGATATTTCATTCTTATTAGAAATGAAGTAACTAATTCTTAATTTTTAGTAACCAAAATACTATAAGTTATATTTCATCGAAAACATGATGTAGCGTGGCTGAACAGTGTATTGCGACACCCTTGTAGAAAACTGAGAGAAGCTGTCATCGTTGAGATACCTTGTGTTCAGTAAATTTGTTGCTGCAATTTTATATTCCCATTTGCTGTCTTTCTTTTGATAAATTAAGCTGGCACTTAAAAAATCATATTCATTATCGACCATCTTTCCTGAGTTGTAATAATGATAAAATTCATACTCTGAAACAAATGAAAAACTGTTCAAAAAGTAATAATCCAATCGTGCAAAAGGTTTGTCTGTATAATAAGTGGAACCACTGTACTGATTGATTAAGGCGTTATAACCAAATTCTATATTAGGAAGGTTTTTATAATTTGTTGAAGCTTTTATGGTATAACTTTGACTAAAACTCTCCGTAGTCGCCAATTCATTATTTTGGATATTATTGAATTTCGACCAGTTAAAACTTGCATTTACAGAAGCTTTGTAGTTCTTCAGAAAGGAACGTCCATAATTTCCCATTCCCAAAAAGCTCTCATCGGCAAGATTAGAATTATAAGGTGACGAAGACTGATTTATTCCTGTAAAATCTGCTTTTGTTTTTATCGCATCTACTTTTTTAGTGTAGGTCGCGTTGGCAAAAATATTCTCAAAATTGAACATGTTGTATTTGAAATATCTTAGCGAATGTACCTGAGAAGTGGCATTTTCCAGATTCCGGTTTCCACGAAACAAACTGCTGTAATCTGATATTACATAACCCGCCGCCAATTGATTAATATCAGTAAAATCATTTGATAGTGAAAAATTGTATGTCAAGGATTCTGATTTTTTTATTTGATATAAAGCAAAAAAGTCCGGTAATACTTTTATGAAATTTTGCGAATAATCTGTTCCCAACTGCGTGTTTTTCATCCCGTATGAATGTACACTGACTCCGGGAGTCAAAGTGAATTTGCCTGTCAGTATTTTATAATGAAACCCTAAAAACACATCGTCAAAATTGTATTTCACCTGGTTGTTATTCTCCGGATCATTCAGGTCATTTTTATCTCCATTGTCCAGCATCTGAAAAATATGTGAATTAAAATCCTGATACGAATACGTATTTCCTAAAGTAATGTTGATATTACTTTTTGGCGTAACCATATAGTAATAATCTAATTTAGCGTCTATTTTGTTGGTTTTTACAAAACGATCCTGATTCAAATCGTTTCTCGCCTGCTGTGGATCCGAAATATAACCCGACAAAACAAAAGGCTGGGATTGCAGGTTAGCATTATAAAACGGGTTTTCATCCTGATATAAATGCTGCATTTCAAAAGCGAAAATATTTTTATCATTTTTGGTATAATATAAACTCAGGTTTTGATTTATTGAAGTCGGATCCTGTTTTTTATGGGTAAAAATAGTTTCTGTAGCCGAAAAAGTATTGACTACCGACTCCCGCAATAAATCGGTGTCTTCATCCTGCTTGGATAATTTGGTCAGGATATCGTAATCAAACTGGAGTTTTGCATTTGGCTTGTAACTTGAACTCAGTTTAAAAAGGCCCAAATCATTTTTTTGGCGGGTAACTTCATCTCTCTTTTGTTGATTTCCGGAATCTAAAATAGTCGTCTGTGACTTGGTTTCAAGATCCGTTTTTGAGGAAGACAATATTCCAAAACCGCTAATATTCCATTCTTTTGTAACGGAATAGGAAAAGTTTGTAGCGCCAAATTTGGTTTCAATTTCTTTCGCCCGATTGTTTCTTAAAATCGAAATACCCAAGTCATTTGAGGAGACATTAAAATTACTTCCGCCTTTTTTCATCATATTCTTAAATCCTCCTGTGAACTTAAAATAATCCTGAGCCGTAAGTGGTAATTCACCAATATTATTAAAATTGGTAATCAGATTAATACTGTACTTTGGACTGTAATAGAATAATTTGGGATTAATAATATAGCGGCTGTCCAATTCTCCAACGCCGGTTCCAGCTGTCATATCACCAAACCAGAAATTCTTTTTACCTTCTTTCAGTTTAATATTCATCGCAACATTATCCTGGTCATTTTCCAGGCCTTTCAAAGCTCCTACTTCGTTATAATTTCGTAAAACCTGAACTTTATCAATGGCATCTGCAGGAATATTTTTAACGCCCAATTTGGTGTCTCCGTCAAAAAAATCTTTGCCTTCAACCATTAATTTAGAGACTTTCTTTCCTTCTACTTCTATTTCTCCATCGGCATTTACCTCAACGCCAGGCAATTTTTTAAGAATATCTTCTAGTTTTTTTTCTGTTCCGGATTTAAAAGAATCGGCATTATATACAATTGTATCCCCTTTTATAGAAACCGGCATTTCACGCACTATTTCAACTCCTTCGAGTTCAATTCCAGAACCATCCATAACAATATTCTGCACCATATTGGTGTTTTGTGTAGCAATTGTTATTTCCTTTGACTTCATTCCGAGGTAACTCACCTTGATAACATAAGAACTATTGGGTTTCAGCGTCAACTGAAATTTTCCTTTGTCATTGGTAATCCCGTATGAATCCATTGCTTTTGTGGTAGAATTTACGGCCATAATATTGGCCATTTCCAACGGATTTTTCTGCTCGTCCTGAATGAAACCATCAAAACGAACACTTTGGGAAAATGAAAAACAGGTAAATAAAAAGGCGAAGAAACAAAGTATTTTGGTCATTAAAATAAAGTTAGCATAAGTAATTGATCTGAAAGACTTTTATCTTCCCCCCATCATTGGAGGTCCGCCGGCACGTCCGCGGTTCATCTCCCTGAATTCCTGCATTTTTTTAATTACCGTTTCATCATACTCTTTCTGGGAAATTACTTTTCCTTTTTTAGACGGTTTTATTTCTACTTTATCTTTGGAATTTAAAACAATTTTCGAACATAAAATAGTTGTTCTTCCGTCATTTACTTCTAAAATTAATCCGGGTAAACCCCAGTAATTTTCAGGGCCCTGATTTACCGGAATTTCAGGTGTATACCAGGCCGTTACGATAATTTCTTTTGGCATTTCGAAATTATCTTCAAAATTGGTTTTTGTTTCACCGGATGTTTTTTTAGCATCATCCTTTTTTTCTTCAGGCTTTTTGTCGTCGTTATTTTTAGGCCTTAAATTTCTAAAATCAGTTTTACTGGCTTCTTTTACCGCCGTGGCTTTATAACAGTTATAACCTCCAATTTGTCTCGTCTCTGATTCTAATTTCCAATTTAACTTCGGCAAAGAATCTATTACAAGGAATTCTTTTCCCATAAATTCTTTATCAACGGTATAGGATTTTGTTTTCACATCTTTATAAAAAGTTCCTCCACCGCCCATGAAAGAATTCATCATTATACGCATTCCGCCGCCTTGCTGTCCGGGAGTTTCCAGTTTTTCTTCTTCCTTATAAACAGAAGCCGATTTATCAAAGTTTAAAATAAAGGTTTTTTCGAGCATTTGTTTCATTCGCTCTTCCATATTTTTCTGCATTTCAGGTGTAATATCACGGTTTCCGCGCATCCCTTCAATTTTAGGTGCCTGAGTTTTTGACGCATAAACAGCCATTCCCTGAAAATCTTTCTGGGCTTGTACCTGAGTAAAAGCAAGTATTAAAAACAAATAACAGGATATATTTTTCATTGGTTTCTTTATAAAATTGTGTAATTGGATAAACTTATACTCAAATGTATCATTAATTTTAAAAAGGTGAAAATTAAATATATAAACACTTGTAAGTAATCGATAGAACGAACTATAAATTGGACCATTAGAAATCATAACGGTTTAAAGACAAATCTGATCAGCTTTACCAATTTCAATTATAGTTTTTGTAATTTGGCTCTTCAGAATCTAAATATCATGAGCAGAACGGCGTACTATTTTTTATTTATCTTTTTTATTACCTGTTGCTCCTCAATTACTTTTGCACAAAATCAAAAGACAAAACCGGATACTATTTCTCATGTTACCATTGATGCGGATGAATTTTCAGGATACGATTCTTTTGGATATTGCTATCTGATAAAGAACAATGTTTTTCGTAAATTCAAAGGAAATGAAACTTTCGAGTACAAAAATGTGTCGCTCGGCAATATCACAAAAGTCGATTTGCAAAACCCTCTTAAAATAGTACTCTTTTATGAAGATTTTAATAGCGTAGTCTTACTGGACAATCAATTGAACAAAATTACCGAGATTAATTTTTCTCAAAACAATATCCCGATTGTAGTTACGTTTATTGGTATGTCGACACAAAATCAGCTTTGGATTTACAACTCATTAAATCAGCAGATTGGGCTTTTTGATTATCTGAAAAATGAATATAAAACGGTCTCTACACCATTAACAGAAACCATTAAATATTATCAAACCGATTTTAATACTTTTTATTGGATTGACAGGAAAAACAATTGGTTCTCCTGTGACATTTTTGGAAAAACAACAGCTTTAGGAAAAGTACCTGATTTTGATAAAATAGAAATTATGAACACGCATCAATATATTTTCAGCAAAGGCGATTTATTGTTTTTTAAAGACATTTCTGATACAAATTCAACTACAATTTCTGAAATAGAAATTTTAGAAAAAACCTTTGATAAATTCTGCTACAAAGACCAAATTTTATCTATTTTTACATCTAAAGAAATCACCAATTATAAAATCGTAACACCGTAATGCACATAGCAATAGCAGGAAATATAGGGGCAGGAAAAACAACTTTGACTAAATTATTAGCGAAACATTTTAAGTGGGAGCCTCATTATGAAGATGTGGTTGACAATCCTTATCTGGATGATTTCTACCATCAGATGGAACGCTGGTCGTTTAATTTACAAATTTATTTCCTAAACAGCCGTTTCCGTCAGGTTTTGCAGATTCGTGAAAGCGGAAAAAAAATTATTCAGGACAGGACCATCTACGAAGACGCCCATATTTTTGCTCCCAACTTATATTCGATGGGATTAATGACAAGTCGTGATTTTGAAAATTATACTTCTTTATTCGAATTAATGGAATCTTTAGTGAAAGCACCGGATTTATTAATTTATTTAAGGAGCTCTATTCCGAATCTGGTAGGTCAGATCCACAAACGCGGACGTGAGTATGAAAATTCAATTTCAATCGAATATTTAAGCCGTCTGAACGAAAGATATGAAGCCTGGATTCAGACCTATGCTAAAGGAAAATTACTGATTATCGACGTTGACAATATCAATTTTGTTGATAATCCCGAAGATTTGGGAAACATCATCAACCGAATTGATGCTGAATTAAACGGGTTGTTTTAGAAAATCAGTCCTCTTATAAAATTGAATCCTCATTATTAAAATTTGTAATGAGGATTTTTTGTAAATTATTTCTTGCTTTTGTAATTACTGATATGATTTCCCTATTTGGGAAAAAAATAACTACCTTTGTAATATCAATTATGAGAATAATAGCTAAAAGAACTTTACAAACTTTTTGGGAGCAATATCCAAATGCCAAACAACAACTATTGTCTTGGTATCAAATTTTCGACAAAAATAATTTCGAAAATTCAAATACAATAAAATTAATTTTTGGCACTGCAGATTTTGTAGGTAACAACAAAATTGTATTTAATATTTGCGGAAATCATTATCGTTTAATCGTAAAAATTAATTACGAAACACAAATTGTTTACCTTCTATTTGTTGGAACCCATGATGAATATAATAATTTAAAAGATATTAAAAACTTATAGAAAAATGGAAATAAAACCTATAAAAACAGAAAAAGATTATGATTTAGCACTTGAGCGGGTAAATATACTTTTTGAGGCCAAACCTAATACAAATGAAGGAGATGAATTAGATATCTTAGTCACACTTATAGAAAAATATGAGCAAAAACAGTATCAAATTCCAGAGCCGGATCCTATAGAAGCCATTAAATTTATGATGGAACAGAATGGCCTTACGGATGCTGATTTAGGGGTTATCCTAAATAGTCGTTCAAGGGTATCAGAAATTTTTAAACGAAAAAGAGCTCTGACTATAAAACAAATTAGAGTCCTGACCGATGTGCTCCATATTCCTGCTTCAACTTTGATTAAAGAATATGCTTTAAATCAATAAAAAAATGCCTCTAAAAGAGGCATTTCATATATAATTAGCAGCTATTTTTATTTTGCTGCTTCGATTTTTGCTTTTACTACTTCTTCCGTTCCTTCAAAAACTTCAGTAGTTGTTTTTCCGTTCTCCGTTTTAGTTATGGTTCCAACAGTAACTCCATTTATGGTAGACAGATTAACCTCAACACGGTTTTTATCATATTTTCTGGTGTCAAAACAATCTGTTTTTTGATGGATGTATTTACCGTTTGCATCATAATTTGCCAAACATTTTGCAGTTTCTTCTGCGGTACAGCCTTTTTCTTTGCACATTTTAGCGCATTCTTCTTTAGTCATTCCAGCCATTTCTGCCATGCCACATTTAGAATGTCCTGCCTGCACTTCAGTTTTGCTACAGCAGGAAGACATTCCGGCCGCTTCAGTAGCATGTCCTTCTCCTAAAATTGGTGCAATTACCAAACCAATCAGACAAGTCAGTTTAATTAATATATTCATTGAAGGTCCCGAAGTATCCTTAAACGGATCACCAACTGTATCACCTGTTACTGCTGCTTTGTGCGCATCAGACCCTTTATAGGTCATTTCTCCATTGATCATAACTCCTGCTTCAAAAGATTTTTTAGCATTGTCCCAGGCACCTCCTGCATTGTTTTGAAAAACAGCCCAAAGTACACCCGAAACAGTAACCCCCGCCATATATCCACCTAACATTTCAGCGATTAACTGATTATTGTCTGCATAAACCAATTTTCCTAATAATACAATTGCAATCGGAAAACCAATCGTTAAAATCCCAGGCAGCATCATTTCGCGTAAAGCTGCTTTTGTTGAAATTTCTACACATTTTCCGTATTCCGGTTTTCCGGTTCCTTCCATAATTCCAGGAATTTCCTTAAACTGACGACGTACTTCATATACCATGTCCATAGCTGCTTTTCCAACAGAATTCATGGCTAAAGCAGAGAAAACCACCGGAATCATTCCACCGACAAATAACATTGCTAAAACAGGCGCTTTAAATATGTTGATTCCGTCGATTCCCGTGAAAGTCACATAAGCAGCAAATAATGCTAATGAAGTTAAAGCTGCGGAAGCAATCGCAAAACCTTTCCCGGTTGCTGCTGTTGTATTTCCAACTGAATCCAAAATATCGGTTCTTGTACGAACTTCTTTGGGCAATTCGCTCATTTCGGCAATTCCTCCTGCATTATCTGAGATTGGTCCGAAAGCATCAATCGCCAACTGCATTGCAGTGGTAGCCATCATTGCTGAAGCTGCTAGAGCTACTCCGTAAAAACCTGCTAAAGCGTAGGAAATCCAGATTGCTGCTGCGAATAATAGTACCGTTGGAAAAGTTGAAATCATTCCGGTCGCTAAACCTGCAATAACATTTGTCCCTGCCCCTGTTGATGATTTTTGAACAATTGCCATAACCGGTTTTGTCCCTAATCCTGTATAATATTCCGTAACAGATGAAATTGCTCCCCCCACTACTAAACCTACTAAAGTTGCATAAAAAACTCGCATTGAAGAAATCTGTTGGGCTCCTTCTCCAAAGAATTCCATTGTCATTACTTCCGGTAACATATATTTCACCAGAAAGAAACAAGCAACCGCCGTTAAGACAATCGAAACCCAGTTTCCTATATTTAATGCTTTTTGCACTTGTGCTTCTTTGGCATTGTCGTCTGATATTTTTACCAGCGTCGTTCCGATAATCGAAAATAAAATTCCGAAGCCGGCAATCGCCATTGGAAGCAAAATCGGGCCTATTCCTCCAAAAGCATCCTGGATATTTCCTCCCATATCTTTGATGACATAGTTTCCTAAAACCATCGCAGCCAGAACTGTTGCCACATACGAGCCAAACAAATCGGCTCCCATACCTGCCACATCTCCAACATTATCTCCTACGTTATCTGCAATTGTTGCTGGATTACGAGGGTCGTCTTCCGGAATTCCAGCTTCTACTTTACCCACTAGATCGGCGCCAACATCAGCAGCTTTCGTATAAATTCCGCCACCAACTCTCGCAAACAATGCGATCGATTCCGCACCAAGTGAGAATCCTGCTAAAGTCTCTAAAACTTTTGTCATATCTTGAGATGAAGTCCAAACGCCATTCATGAATATTTGATAGAAAACAATAAAGAAGCCTGTTAATCCTAAAACAGCCAGACCTGCAACGCCAAGTCCCATAACTGTTCCGCCTCCGAAAGAGACTTTCAAGGCCTGTGGCAAACTTGTTCGGGCTGCCTGTGTCGTTCTAACGTTTGTTTTAGTGGCAATTTTCATTCCCATATTTCCGGCCAGGGCCGAAAAAAAAGCGCCGAAAATAAACGCTACAACTATTAATATATGTGTGGTTGGAACAATAAATGAAATTCCTGCCAAAACTAAACTGGCTATGATTACGAAAAAAGTCAGCAATCGATATTCTGCTTTTAAAAATGCGAGGGCACCTTCGTAAATGTGATCTGAAATCTCTTTCATCTTGCCGTCACCAGCATCCTGTTTTAAAACCCAACTCCTTTTTATTCCCATGAAGAGTAATCCTAAAATTGCCATAACAATTGGCAAGTAAATCATAAATGCATTCATAATATAGTAATGGTTTTTGGTTAATAGTCAACAAACTAACAAAACGAATTTAAACAAAAAAGCAATACTCCTGACGGAGTATTGCTTTTTTTATAAAATAAGAGGGTTAAAATTATTTAATACTAAATAATCCCTCTGGTTTGTTTTCGATATCGTTAAAACGTTTTGTACATTCAGCAATAATTGCGAATGCTTCGTTTACGTCTCCCCAACCTTCAACATCAACTTTTTTGTTTTCAAGATCTTTGTAAACCTGAAAAAAGTGTTCGATTTCTTTTACTAAGTGTGGGTTCATGTCTGATAAATCAGTTAGTGAATTCCAGATTGGATCTGAAACTGGTACACAAATAATTTTTTCGTCCGGTCCTTTATCATCTGCCATGTGGAAAACACCAATTGGTTTTACTTCCATAACACATCCTGGAAAAGTTGGTTCATTTACTAAAACCAATACATCAAGAGGATCTCCGTCAAGTGCTAAAGTTTCCGGAATAAATCCGTAATCTGCAGGGTACATCATTGAAGAGAATAACATTCTGTCAAAACGCATTCTTTTAATTTCAAAATCGTACTCGTATTTATTTCTGCTTCCTCTTGGTATTTCGATTAATACATCGAAAGTTGTTAGTT
>JBDTNT010000173.1:0-11112 GCA_039933615.1 Flavobacterium sp.
ACAAAGAGGAGGTCTTCTTAATCCTTTAATATCTTTGTAATAGTAATGATGAGCTGCTCTATGAATCATTGCGTATTGAATATCGTCCGCACCGGTTACACTGTAATACCATCCTTCATTTTTTCTGGAGGGACCCCGTGTCTCTGCCTGTCCAAACCAGCCATTTCTGATATCGTAATGCTGTCTTTCCCATTGCACTATATATCTTGCTTCTCCTCTAACGGTACCGGTAGAAAAGTTTCCGTTAACATCTGTAATTCCGCTGTCTACAGTAAACCATTGTCGGATTAATACTTGGGCACCTTCAACCGGAACTACTTTACCAAGAGTATTGTCATACATTGTGATTCTTCCGTTTGGTCTCCATTTTTTTCCGAAAATCCACCATGCTGTTTTTTCGGTTGTTGTACTTTCAAGTCCCAGTTGTTTTTCGTTGTGAGTCAGAGTATATGCCTGTACCAAAAGGTTTCCCAGTAAATCCTCCTTACTCTCAATCGAGATTTTATTTACTTTGCCAGTCTCTGTTATGTTCTCAAAGTAGGGATCCTGTTCAGGAATATATAATTCTTCCAGAACTTCGACTTCAATTCCCTTAGGAAAATCATAATCTTTGGGAACAGCCACGTAATACGAACTGATAATTTCCGGATTACGGGTACCAATTTTTTCTGAAACGTCATCCGGAAATTCATAATCCAGAGGATAATCAAAAAATACCTGTGAAGTATCCCTTTTTAAAAAAGCTTCCTCTTCGGCATTTTTCGGATTGATTTTAACATACAGGTGTGAAGTTTCGATTTGAAAGTCTTCGTCACTTTTTGCAAACTTTGATTTAGAAATCTTCGATTTCACATTGTCCAAAGCTTTTTTCATATTGGCAACTGCATATGGATTTTCTAACTTTTTACCTAGTGTAAGAATATGATCTTTGTCATAACCACTAACGGGGTCTTCTTTCGTCTCTGTATCATCACAAGAGGTAAAAAAGCAGAAAAGCAATCCTGCTAAAAAGTAATTAATTTTCTTTAGTCTTTTCATTTGTATAAATTTTTATGAATTACAGATAAGTATTGTATATCCGTCATATCTGATTTATAGGCAAATGATGTAAAATGAATCGTTTTTACACAAAGGTATCTTGGTTAATAAACAGGCTATGGCCGGAAAATAGAGGGAGTAAATTTGTGTGGAGGTCAAATATATTGAATTTTATTTTAAGTAGGTAAAAGAATGTTAAAAATAATTAAATAATAATTTAATGAAAGATTAAAGCTACTATATTATTTTAGTAATTGTAGGTTTATCAGATTGTCATCTTTTTTCCAAAATAAAAAGAAGAAAATTAATATATGGTGCTGTTTAAGTGTAACATTTTAATAAAATTGTAGTCTTATTGGTAAATACATTAAAAAACTATTAACATTTTCTTACCATAACTGACTTAATAAAAATGTTATTATTGTTTTAAAATTTAACAATACCATGATCGAAATCAAAGATTTACACAAGTCCTATAAAATGGGAAGTTCGGAATTACATGTGTTAAAAGGCATTAATTTTAATATCGCAGAAGGGGAACTGGTAGCGATTATGGGATCTTCAGGTTCAGGAAAATCTACACTTCTTAATATTCTGGGAATTCTTGATGAGGCCGACTCAGGCAGTTATATTTTAGATAAAACTCCCATAAAAAAACTGAATGAAACGATAGCTTCAAAATATCGTAACAAGTTTTTAGGATTTGTTTTTCAGTCTTTCAACTTAATCAATTACAAAACCGCACTTGACAACGTTGCCATGCCATTGTACTATCAGGGTGTGAAAAGAAAAGAACGTTATGAGATAGCGATGAAATATTTGGAAAAAGTAGGTTTGGGATCGCATTCGCATCACTTGCCAAATGAACTTTCCGGTGGTCAGAAACAACGTGTGGCTATCGCAAGGGCATTGGCCTCTAACCCGAAAGTTTTATTGGCAGATGAGCCAACCGGAGCTTTAGATACCAAAACTTCGTATGAGGTAATGGAACTTATTCAGGGAATTAACGATGAGGGTAAAACAATTCTGATTGTTACCCACGAGCCGGATATTGCCGCAATGTGCAAAAGAAATGTAGTCCTGAAAGACGGATTAATTATCGATGATAAAATGGTAGAACAAGTTAGAGCCACATCTTATGTTTAATATTGAACGCTGGCAGGAAATATTTGAAGCAATCTCTAAAAACCGGCTAAGAACCTTTCTTACGGGGATTTCTGTTGCTTCGGGGATTTTTATTTTAGTGATTTTGCTTGGTGCGGGTAAAGGGCTGCAGAATGGTATTGAAAAACAATTTGAGCGTGATGCTGCGGGGATTATTGAAGTTTGGTCCGGTACAACTACAAAAGAATATAAAGGTTTAAATCCCGGAAGACAAATTCAGTTTCGGAATAGTGATTACACACAATCTGTTCAGAAATTTGAAGATAAACTCGATCTGAGGGCTTCAACATTTAATTTTTGGGGCGCTAACTTTTCGTATGGTAAAGAATCCGGGAATTATCAATACAGAGGTGTTGATCCTGATTATGGCGGAATAGAAAATCTAACAATTGTTGAGGGTAGGTTTGTAAATGCCAAAGATCTGGCCAATAATGAAAAAGTGGCTACCATTGGATTGAAAGTAAAAACGGATTTGTTTAAAGATAATGAGGCAATCGGAAAAGAAATTTTAATCAATAATATTAATTTTAAGGTAATAGGTGTTTTTACAGATCCGGGAGGAGAAAGAGAAGAAACAAGAGCTTATTTGCCTAAAACGACAGTACAGAGGACTTTTGGAGGAGGTGATAAAATAAGTAATTTATTTTTTACTTTAAAAAAGACAAATAATTATGATGAGGCTTTAGCACAATCTGAAAAATTTACTCAGGATTTAAAAAACTTGCTTAAAAGTAAAAACGTTGTAGCCCCAGAGGATGATGGCGGAATAAATGCTTACAATTCTGTGAAAGACGCCAAACAGTTTTATGACTTAAATCTTTATATCAGATTGTTTTTCTGGTGGGTTGGAATTTGTACAATTGTAGCAGGAGTTGTTGGCGTGAGTAATATTATGCTGATTATTGTAAAGGAAAGAACAAAGGAAATAGGAATAAGAAAAGCATTGGGAGCATCGCCTTTTTCTATTGTTTCGATGATACTTCACGAATCTATTTTCATTACCACAATAGCCGGTTTTATTGGTTTACTGGCAAGTTTACTATTACTGGAATTCGTGGGTCCAATGGTGCAGAGTGAATATTTCAGAAATCCGGAAGTAGATTTCAGTGTGGCCTTAACAACATTAGTGCTTCTTGTATTTGCGGGAGCAATGGCAGGATTTTTCCCAGCATACAGAGCCGCCAAAATTAAACCTATTGTAGCACTTAGAGACGAATAATTATGTTTAAAAAAGATAATTGGGACGAAATTTTACAAGCCTTGACGGCCAATGTTTTTAGGACTATCCTAACTGCATTCGGGGTGTTTTGGGGGATTTTTATCCTTGTAATATTACTGGCAGCAGGAAAAGGTCTGGAAAATGGTGTGAAAAAAGGTTTTGACGGTATTGCCACAAACACCATGTTTATGTGGAGCCAGAATACGTCTAAAGCTTATAAAGGATTGCCAAAAACACGTCGTTACGATTTTAGAAACAGCGATGTAATGGCTTTAAAACAGGCATTTCCGGATTTGTTATATGTTTCACCAAGAAATCAATTAGGTGATTTTAACGGAACAAATAATGTAGTCCGAGGCACAAAAACGTCTTCGTTTACAATATATGGTGATTACCCCGAATTGATCAAACAACAGCCAATGGATATTATCAAAGGCCGTTTTATAAACCAGCAGGATATTAGCGAAAGAAGAAAAATAGCTGTAATCGGTAAAGGCGTTATTAGTGAACTTTATGGTAAAGAAGAAGATCCTATTGGTACTTATGTCAAAGTAAACGGAATTAATTTTATGGTAATTGGGGTTTATAATTCCAAGCAGCAAGGTGGAAATGCAGAACAGGAACAGAAGAATATTTTTGTTCCGTTTACAACATTCCAGCAGTCTTTTAATTATGGAGACAAAGTAGGATGGATGGCACTTACAGCAAAAGATGAAACATCAATTACTTCTCTGAAACCAAAGATTATAGAGTTAATTAAGTCCCTTCATTCTGTAAATCCTACGGATCAGAGAGCTGTCGGGAATTTTGATTTGTATGAACAATTTAATAAAGTACAAAGTTTGTTTGATATTCTAAAAATCATCGCTTATTTTGTAGGAACTTTGGTTCTGATTTCAGGAGTAATCGGTATTTCTAATATTATGCTTATCGTAGTCAAAGAGCGCACAAAAGAAATAGGGATCAGAAGAGCGCTGGGAGCAACCCCGGCAGCCATACGGGGACAAATTTTATCTGAGTCCATATTCTTAACCATAATTTCCGGCATGCTGGGAATTGCAGTTGCCACAGGAGTTATTGCACTTCTTAATATGGTATTGGATTCAATGCCGCCAGGAAGTAATACTATGTTTGCTAACCCGAGTGTAGATTTAAGAGTTGTATTTGTAGCCTTATTAATATTAGTAGGTTCAGGTTTGCTGGCAGGATTTATCCCGGCTCAGACCGCAATTAATGTGAAGCCGGTAGATGCTTTACGAACAGAATAAATTATCAATCAAAAAATAATCGATTAAACCAAAAACAAATGAAAAAAGGAGTAACGGTAACCATTTTAATTTTTATAGCCATAGTTTTCTTTGGTGCATTATATTACTTGTACGCTAAAAATCAAGAGTCACCAGTAGTGTTTAAAACTGAAAAAGCAGAAATTAAAACGATTGTAAAAAGCACCATTGCAACAGGAAATATTCAGCCGGATGAAGAGGTTCTGATCAAGCCAAACATTTCGGGGATTATAGAAAACGTATATATCAAAGCAGGAGAGAAAATCAAAGCGGGAGACATGATTGCAAAGATTAGAGTTGTTGCCAACGTTTCTAATGTAAGCAGTACACAAAATCAGGTACAAACCGCTAAAATTGCTTTAGATAACCAGGAGAAAATCTTTAAAAGACAAAAAACATTGTTTGATAAAGACGTCATTTCTGCAAATGATTTTGATACTGCTCAATTAGCTTACACACAGGCAAAACAAAATTATCAGGCTGCAAAACAAAGTTTAGATATTGTAAAAACAGGAACGACTTCCTCTTTAGGGAGTTATGCGAACACTTTGATCCGTTCTACAGTAAATGGAATGGTTTTAGACGTTCCGGTGAAAGTTGGAAACCAGGTTATTGAAAGTAATAATTTTAATGAAGGAACTACAATTGCAAGTGTTGCCGATGTTGGAAGAATGATTTTTATTGGAAAAATAGATGAATCTGAAGTTGGTAAGATAAAAGAAAAAATGGCTATCGAAATTACAGTTGGTGCCATTGAAAACAAAAAATTTAATGCTGTTTTAACTTACATTGCGCCAAAAGGAGTGACGGAGAATGGGGCAATCCAGTTTGAAATAAAAGCTTCATTAGAAAATAAAGATGCTACTTTTATCAGAGCTGGTTTAAGTGCAAATGCTTCTATTATTCTGGAAAAAGCGGATAAGGTTTTGGCCATTAAGGAATCGTTGGTTCAATTTGACAAGAAAACACAAAAACCATATGTAGAAGTGGAAACGGCTCCTCAGAAATTTCAAAGAAAGAATTTAATTCTTGGAGTTAGTGACGGAATTTACGTTCAGGTGAAAAGCGGAATCAAAAATTCGGACAAAATTAAAATCTGGAATCAGGGTTTGATTACTGAGGGAGAGAAAAAATAATTTGAGCGTATAAGAGTTTTTTGCTTTTTAAAAATATTAAATTTGCGTAGTATCAAATTACGCCTTTATTCAAAAAATATGAAAATAAATAAATATAATAGTATTGTTTTTGCTTTGTTATTCGGTTTTGGATTATCGGGTCAGGCACAAACAAAACAATGGACTTTAGAGGAATGTGTGAGATATGCATTAGATAATAATATTACTATAAAGCTTTCAGAGTTAGATGTTAAAAATGCAGTAATCGATAAAAGAGGGGCATTAGGTAGTTATTTACCAGCTGTAAACGGAAGTGCATCACATTCCTGGAATATTGGTCTGAACGTTAACCCTGTTACCAATACTGCTACAACACAAACTACACAATATACTTCACTTGGAGTAAATGCAGGAGTAGATATTTACAAAGGTCTGCAAAATCAAAATACTTACAGAAGAGCAAAACTTTCGATTATTGCATCTCAATATCAGTTATTGAAAATGCAGGAAGATATCTCTTTGAATGTGGCGAATGCTTTTTTAGAAATTCTTTTTAATAAAGAAAATTTAAAAGTAAAACAAGAGCAATTATCCATTGATGAAAAAAGATTTTCACGTTCTGAAGAAATGGTCAGTGCAGGTACAATCCCACGTGGAGATTTATTTGATTTAAAAGCTACAGTTGCTACAGATAAGCAAAATATTATTATTGCAGAAAATAGCCTGTTAATTTCCAAGTTAAGTTTAGCGCAGCTTTTACAGCTTAAAGAGTTTGCAGATTTTGATGTAATTGATAACACAAATGCTAAAGATGAAAACAACATCATGGCACAAACTCCAACTGATATTTACAACAAAGCAAAAGAGATCAGAACAGAGTTGAAATTAGCTCAAACTAATCTTGAAATAGCAGAGAAAAATGTTAGTATCGCAAAAGGAGCTTATCAGCCGACACTTAAAGGGTTTTATCAATTTAGTACCAGTGCAAGTTATAGTGACAGAAATGGATTAGATATAAATGGTAACCCGGTTACTTTTGGACCAGAACCTGTTTTTACACAATTTAGCGATAACAAAGGGCATAATTTCGGTTTTCAATTAAATGTTCCGATTTTTAATGGTTTCTCTGTTAAAAATAATGTAGAAAGAAGCAAGGTAAGTTTAGAGAAATCTAAAATAGATTTAGAGCAAAAAAGTTTAGATTTGCAGCGTAATGTTTACACGGCTTTTACAGATGCAAAAGGAGCATTGAATACTTATGAGTCTTCTGCCGTAACTTTAGAAGCGAGACAGCAGGCTTACAATTATGCGAAAGAAAAATACGATGTAGGTTTAATGAATTCATTCGATTTTACACAGGCGCAGACATTGTTGACAAATGCACAATCAGATGTTATAAGAACGAAATACGATTATATTTTTAAAATTAAAATACTTGAATTCTACTTTGGAATTCCGATTATTCCAATTCTCACAAAATAATTTACTATGTCAAAAAAAACAATTTATTTCTTACTGGGCGGTGCAATAGTTATTATTGCAGTTTTAGTTGGTCTTTCGAAATCGGGAGCAATAGGAAATAAGGATGAAGGAAAAGAAGTAGAAATTTCTAAAGTAACTGCTTCAACTATTGTCGAAACAGTTTCGGCAACAGGTAAAATCCAACCTGAAATTGAAGTTAAAATTTCACCTGAAGTTTCAGGAGAAATTATTTTACTAAATGTAAAAGAAGGGCAGGTCGTTAAAAAAGGAGATTTACTGGTAAAAATAAATCCGGATTTATATACATCAAGTTATAATCGTTCCATATCAAATTTGTCAGGCACGAAAGCTGGTCTGACACAGTCTGAGGCAAGTTTCAAAGAAGCAAAAGCAAGTTACGAACGTAACAAGACTCTTTATGATAAAGGTGTGATTTCAAAATCGGACTGGGATAAAGCTATTGCATCTTATGAAGTAGCCAAAGCAACAAAACAAAATGCTTATTTTACTGTTCAGAGCGCTTCTGCATCTGTAAATGAAGCAAAAGATAACTTAGGGCGTACAACAATTTACGCTCCGGCTGACGGTACTATTTCTGTATTAAATGTAGAATTAGGAGAGCGTGTTCTGGGAACGCAACAAATGGCGGGAACAGAACTTTTAAGAGTGGCCAACCTAAACAATATGGAAGTTGAAGTTGATGTAAATGAAAATGATATTGTGAAAATAAAGATTGGTGACGAAGCCAATGTTGAAGTTGACGCTTATTTAAAAAAGAAATTTAAAGGAATTGTAACCAGTATTTCAAATTCGGCCAGTACAACTTTAACTTCAGATCAGGTGACGAATTTTAAAGTTAAGGTTAGAATCCTGAAAGAATCGTATCAGGATTTGTTGGATGGGAAACCAAGTACATACTCTCCATTCAGACCGGGAATGACAGCAACGGTTGATATAATTACGCAGACTAAAGCAAATGTACTTGCTGTTCCAATTAGTTCTGTTGTGATAAAATCTGATACAACAGCCGTAAAAGATTTCAAAGTAGAAGATCCTAATGAAGATAAAAAAGCAGCACCAAAAAGTGATAAAAAATTCGAATGTGTGTTTGTGAAATCGGGTGATAAAGCTAAAATCAGGATTATCAAAACCGGTATTCAGGATGATACCAATATAGAAGTGATGTCTGGCCTGAAAGTGGGTGATGTTGTGATTACAGGACCTTACACGACAGTTTCCAAGGACTTAAATTCTGGTGATAAAGTAAAGCTTAAAAAGGCTGATGCTCCTAAGAAATAACTCAATTTAATATTCAACTTTAAAAATAAACCTATTGTCTTTTATTCTCAATATCGAAACGGCTACAAAGAATTGCTCTGTAGCAATTGCAAAAAATGGTGAAACGGTTTTATGTAAGGAAATTGCAGAAGAAGGATATTCTCATGCCGAAAAATTACATGTTTTTATCGAAGAAGTAATTGCAGAATCAGGGATTTCTGTTCATGATCTGGAAGCTGTAGCAGTAAGTCAGGGGCCGGGCTCTTATACCGGTTTGAGAATTGGAGTTTCGGCAGCAAAAGGTTTGTGTTTTGCATTAAATATACCGTTGATTGCTGTAGATACTTTACTGACTTTGGCTTCTCAGGCTAAAGTTTCGGACGGAAAGATTATTCCGATGCTTGATGCCAGAAGAATGGAAGTATATAGTGCCATTTTTAACAGCAAACTAGAAACGGAAAGACCAATTGAGGCAGAAGTGATAGATGAAAATTCATTTCACGATATCACTGAAACAGTTTATTTTGTTGGTGATTGTGCCGAAAAATGCAAACCATTCCTGACTAAAGATAATTTTGTTTTTTTAGAAGATATCAAATATCCCTCAGCAGCTGCAATGAGTAAAATCAGTTATAATAAATTCAAAATAAGCGACACAGTTGATGTCGCTTATTTTGAACCTTATTATTTGAAAGATTTCATGATGACTTTGCCGTCTAAGAAACAGTAAAAGTATTCTATCTTTGAAGTGTATAAGGCTGAATAGCAATTCCGGCTTCATCTAATGCTGTTTTGCAATTCTCTAATGTTTGAGAAAAAACAACCCCATAATTTTCATTTTTGGCCCACGGACGAACGGAGAATTCGATAGCGCTTGCTGTCAGGTTTTTAACGAAAACCTCTGGAGCAGGATTTTTTAATACTTTAGGATTTGTGTTTAAAACTTCTAAAAGCACTTCTTTTGCTTTTTTAATATCTGAATCGTAAGAAACAGCAAAAGTCAAATCGGCTCTTCTCTCTCCCTGCATCGAATAGTTAATAATCGTTCCATTTGATAAAGCGCCGTTAGGTACAAAAACTGTTTGATTATTACCGGTCAGCATTTTAGTTACGAAAATCTGAATTTCAACTACAGTTGCTATAACACCCTGAGCTTCGATTGTGTCTCCGACCTTAAAAGGTTTAAAGACAATAATCAACATTCCGCCTGCAAAATTTGAAAGTGAACCCTGCAATGATAAACCAACTGCAAGTCCCATTGCCCCCAGAATCGCAACGAATGAAGAAGTCTCAATTCCGAGTTTTGAAATAAAAGTAACAAATAATAAAATTCGTAACGTCCACAATAAAATATCTGCAAGGAATTTGGTTAAAGTAGGATCTAAATTTCTCTTGACCATTATTTTTCGAATAATCCTGTTTATTAACCGTATGGCATATAATCCAATAAAAAGAATTAGAAAGGCTGAAATTAATTTTGGGGAATAATCAAGTAATAGGTCTATAAAGCGGGCAGCATAATTACTAAGTTGATCTGGATTGAGGTTCATGTTGTAAGAATAAAAAAAACCTTCTCAATAGAGAAGGTGTATTAGTGCTGCAAATATAAAGATATTTATTTTATAAGGAAAGATATAGTTCTTTATTCCTTATCAGTAGATTCATCAGCAATTTCGTCTTTTGCAATTGTCGCTTCTTCGTTAACATCTGTTACGGTTTCAGAAACAACTGTTTGAGTCTCACTTGTTTTTTCTTTTACAGAATCTATTGCATCACTTATCGAATCAGAAGCTTTTTCTACATATTCGCTCACTGTTTCTTTGGCCTTGCTGGCATATTCGGCAGCGCTGGCAAGTAATGGTTCCGAAGCTTCTTTGGCTTTGGCAAATGTTTCTTCTGCAAATGTTTCTGCTTTTTCAATGTAAGGAGCAGCAGCTTCTTTAACCTCGTCAAAAGTGTTTTCTGCATGATCTGCCAAATCTTTGGCTGAATCTTTGGCTGAGCCAAATAAATTTTTGAAAAATGAAGATAATCCCATGGTTTCTGGTTTTTTTTATTAGTTTATATTACAATATTAATTATTTCTACAGAATTTATAGTATTTGTGTTTCTAATAATTTGCTAAAAATAAGAGAGATACGATTTAAATAAAAAAAGCGCCTTAATTAAGACGCTTCTGTTTTTTTGTGATGCTTTTTTTATGCATTTATCGCTTCAACTTTTATCGCTTCATCGTTAAGCATACTTTTAAGCATATTTTCGATACCGCTTTTAAGTGTGAAAGTAGAAGACGGGCAACCGCTGCAGGCACCCTGTAAAATTACTTTTACGGTCTTGTCATTTTCATTGTAGGAATCAAAAGCAATATTTCCTCCGTCAGCCGCTACTGCCGGTTTTACATATTCTTCTAAAATATTAATAATCTGTTGTGAGGTCACATCTAATTTATCAAAAGCTTCATCTTTAGTGATATCGTTTTTAGTAGCAACTTCAATTAAAGTTTCATCTAAAACAGTTCCTCCGTTTTCAA
>JBDTNT010000174.1:0-8659 GCA_039933615.1 Flavobacterium sp.
CAAGAAACTCAAACCTGGTTTGTCATTTCGACGAAGGAGAAATCGCACTAGTTTGTCCTCTAACTGAAGCCTAGTTTGTCATTTCGACGAAGGAGAAATCTCCGCAAGAAACTCAAACCTGGTCTGTCATTTCGACGAAGGAGAAATCGCACTAGTTTGTCCTCTAACTGAGGCTTAGTTTGTCATTTCGACGAAGGAGAAATCGCACTAGTTTGTCCTCACAGATTGTCGAGTTTCGTATGCGATTTCTCCTCCGTCGAAATGACAAGATGGTGGAAATTTTAAAAATTGATTATTTTAAATATTATGATTTTAAAAAAAATAGCAATCGCAATACTAATACTGTTTTCAACAGGATCAATTGCGCAAGGCAAAAAAGCAAGAATAATTGAAGATTTCAATACAAACTGGAATTTCAAATTAGGCGATTACCCTGAAGCAATAAATGCAAATTTCAATACAGCCGATTGGAGAATACTTCAATTACCGCATGATTGGAGTATTGAAGGAGCGTTTAATAAAGACAATCCGACAAAGCAGGCACAAGGATTTTTACCGGCTGGAAAAGGCTGGTATCGTAAAACATTTACAGTTCCGGCAAATTGGAAAAATAAAACGGTTTCAATTGAATTTGATGGTGTTTTTAAAAATAGCGAAGTATTTATAAACGGACATTCTTTAGGAATAAGACCAAATGGATATATTTCTTTTATCTATGAATTATCTCCGTATTTAAATTTCGACAAGGCAAACATTCTAGCTGTAAAAGTAGATAACGATGCACAGCCCAATTCACGGTGGTACACAGGTTCTGGAATTTACAGAAATGTGAGATTAACTGTGAGCGGAAAACTTCATATTGCAAAATGGGGAACTTTTGTGACTACACCGGAAATTACTTCTGATAAAGCAGCTGTCAAGGTTGAAACGGATATTCAAAATGATTTTGATACTGCAAAGGAATTTAAACTTGTAAGTTCGATTTTGGATGTCAATAACAAAGAAATTGCTAAAATTGAAACAACAGAAAAAATAGGTGCAAAAACAACTATAAAAAAGAGTCATGATCTAAAAGTCAATAAGCCGATTTTATGGAATACAGAAAAGCCATATTTATACAAAGTGGTGACTAAAGTTTATGAAAAATCAAAACTGACAGACAATTACGAAACTCCACTTGGAATTCGTTATTTTAATTTTGATGCCGAAAAAGGATTTTCATTAAACGGAAAACCAACCAAAATTTTAGGGGTTTGCCTGCATCACGATAACGGTGCTTTGGGTGCGGCAGAAAACATTCACGCCTTAAAAAGAAAACTGACTTTACTAAAAGAAATGGGTACAAACGCCATCCGGATGTCTCATAATGCACCGTCTGTAGAAATGCTGCAGTTGTGTGACGAGATGGGATTTATCGTTCAGGACGAAGCTTTTGATGTTTGGAAAAAGAAAAAAGTAACCAACGATTACCACAAAGACTGGGATGCGTGGCACAAGCAGGATCTGGAAGATTTCATCAGAAGAGACCGCAACCATCCGTCTGTGATGATGTGGAGTATTGGTAATGAAATCAGGGAACAATTCGACAGCACCGGAATTGCCATTACCAGAGAATTGACTCAAATCGTAAAAGCATTAGACATTACGCGCCCCGTAACGAGTGCATTGACAGAAAATGTTCCGGAGAAAAACTTCATTTATCAATCGGGGGCTTTAGATCTTTTAGGGTTTAATTACAAGCATGAAGATTACAAGGATTTCCCAAACCGTTTTAAGGGGCAGAAAATAATTGCTTCCGAGAGCGTTTCGGCTTTAGAAACCCGCGGACATTACGACCAGCCTTCAGAGGGTATCAAAGCGTGGCCTCCAAAACATAATGCACCCTTTGATGGAAATGCAGACTGGACTGTTTCGGCTTACGATCAGGTAAAATCGTATTGGGGTTCTACCCATGAGGAAACGTGGAAAACCATTAAGAAACTAGATTATATGGCCGGGCTTTTTGTCTGGACAGGTTTTGATTATATTGGCGAACCAGACCCATATCCGTATCCGGCGAGAAGTTCTTATTTTGGAATTATCGATCTGGCGGGACTTCCGAAAGATGTGTATTATATGTACCAAAGTGAGTGGACGACAAAACCGGTACTGCATATTTTTCCGCATTGGAACTGGACAAAAGACCAGCAGGTCGATGTTTGGGCGTATTACAATAATGCCGATGAAGTGGAACTTTTCCTTAACAGAAAATCATTAGGAAAAAAGTCAAAACAAAATGATGATCTGCATATTTCATGGCGCGTTAAATTTGAACCCGGAACTTTAAAAGCCATTTCAAGAAAAGACGGGAAAGTGGTTTTGGAAAAAGAAATTCATACGGCCGGAGCTGTTGCCAAAATAGAGTTGAAAGCAGACAAACAAATCATTAAAAAAGACGGTTACGATTTGGTTTATGTAACGGTTTCTATTGTAGATAAAGATGGGAATTTAGTTCCCGATGCAAATGATTTAATCAATTTTGAAGTTCTGGGCGGCGGAAAATTAGTGGGAGTTGATAACGGATATCAAGCCGGTTTGGATTCTTTTAAAGCCAGTTCCTGCAAAGTGTATAACGGAAAATGTATTGCGATAATCCAATCGAATACTAAAGGGGAAAATATAAAACTGAATGCTTCTGCTGCAAATGGAATTCAGGGTTCGGCACTTGATATAAAAGTGGAATAATTATTATTTTTCAATCAGGGAAATCCAGTTGTGTATGGCTTTAATCAATACTTCTTCTTTTTGATTAAGGTCTTCCAGACTTTCTATTTCAACGATTTTTCTTCCGTCAGGATAGTTTTTTCCTTTGATTTGAATGTTGGGATCAATCTTGTTTCCGGTAGGGAAGACCACTAATATTTTACCGCGATGCAAATTGATGACTGCCAAATCACGCTTGTATTCTTTGGCGTCAAAATCTTTCATCTCGCCACTGTAGAAAAAACTGGGCGAATTCCATTTGATGTGTTCGGCAATTTCAGGATCAGAATTTAGAAAAATACCCCGAAGCTTTTCAATAATATCCCGATTTGGATTTTCAATTTGATTGATATGGTCCGTAACTAATTGTGAATTTGCGTTTTGCATAGTGCTCTAATTTATGAAATATTTTTATTTGATAAATTTTATTTTGAAATAATGCATCAAAACAAACCCATAAAAAAAGCTCCTTAATTTCTTAAGAAGCTTTTACAACTCATTTCAAAAAGATTATTTCTCTTTGAGTAATTTCTCCAAATAGTCATTCTTGTCTTTTTCTGACTGAACCAAACGTTCGTATAACTCGACGATTTTTTCGATAGTGTTAAAGGTTGGCTGATAATTCATTGAAGCAGCAATCAGCGTAGAATTGTCACTGCTTGTATTATGATAGGTGTTTCCAATAATATTGAATACCGCTTCGTCACTGTAATTTTTTATGCCCTCTGCGCTCACACCCAGAACTTCGGCAATTGCCTGTAATTTTTCTTCATCAACAGTTTCACTTGCTTCAATATTCGAAACAGATTGCTGGCTCATGCCAATCGCAATCGCCAATGCTTCTTGTTTCATGCCTCTAAGTTCTCTAATACGGCTAATATTTCTGCCAATATGTTTTGGTTTTGTTGCTGTGCTCATAGTTTAAAGGTATTAATATTGCTTAAATAATTTTTTGTTGTTGGTAATAAAATAAGCTTGGTTTTGTTAGTTGCATTTTTGTTATTCTGTATCAAACAAAACTACAACTTTTCAGACAAGTTTCTTACTTGCCCAATCTTCTTTTCTCTTCTTCGTTTCCGAAATCTCTTTGTTTCACATTTATTTTAGTATTTCCGAAATTATAAATCAGGGAAACCCTGAAAAAACGGCTGCTTTCATTTTGGCTGTACACCTGTTTTATGCCATTTACAACAGAAACAAAATCTTTTAAGTAAGCGGTATTAAAAATATCATTGGCCAGAAAGGCAACCTGCATGCTTTTCTTAAACAGGTTTTGCTTTACAGCAATCGTCAAACCCGACGTATACCCTACAGTATACAATCCGCTTTTTACGGGAGAGCTGTAAGTGTAATCGACCTGCAGTTTTGTTGCTGCACTTAACGAAAAGGTATTACTGGTAGAAAAATCCAGCTGAAGTCCGTTTGTCGGAGTCGCATTGATTCCGGAAGTAAATGTTGTTTTCGATCCTAGCAAATACAAAGTGTTTTCTGTTGACCACCAATTGGTAATATCTGCCGAATAGCTTTCTCCGATACCATAATTTATCCCTTTATAATAATTCTCTCTCGTTACCACCTGCGTATTTGTAGCAGCGTCTGAAGTAAATATCACCCCATAGCCATCGGTAATACTATTCAGGAAAATGCTGGTTCTCAATATTTCTTTATACGAATGAGACAATTCAAAATTATTGCTGAAAGAAGGTTTCAAGAACGGATTCCCTTCAGAATAACTGTTACTGTTGATGTAGGTTCGGAACGGATTTAATAAATCAAAACGGGGTCTGTTGATCCTTTTGCCGTAATTGAAATTAAAACTGTTGTTCTCGTTCTTTTTGTAAGTAAGATAAAATGTCGGGAATAATTTGAAATAATTGTTTTCGATTACCTGATTCAGATTCGCAGAATATCCTTCTGTCTGGGTATTTTCGGCTCTTAATCCTAATTGAACTGTAAACTTGTCATTGATTTTTTTATTTCCATTCACGTAAATCGCCTGGTTGTTTTCCTGGTATTCAAATTCATTAGACTGATTCAGATCCAGCATTGGAGTTCCGCTAATGTTATCATAAGAAAGCAGGCTGCTGCTGCTTTTTGTAAAACTTACTTTGGCACCATAAGACAAATTCACAAATCCGAGAGGATGTTCCATATCTGCTTTTACACTTCTGTTGTCAATATCCTGATTAGAAATATTTCTGCCGTATTGGTCTAAACTTATAAAAGTCATGTCCGGGGAATATTTTCGGGTTGTAAAATCACGGTCGAATTTTGAATCGTAATTAAAATAATCAAAATCTACAGATAGCTTTCTGTTCAGCGTATCAAATTTTGTCAGCAAATGGGCATTGTACGTCTGGTTTCCTGAATTTCTGTTGTTGAAACCATCATTCAGAATAATACTGTTGATGTTGTTTTCGGTATCATAATTTTTGATGATAATATTTGATTTGAAATTAGGATTGTTGCGGTCATTCAGATACTGGAAACCAATCGTTGTACGCTCCGAAAGATCATAATCTAAAGCCAGTTTTCCTGAGATATTCTGTTCGTTGATTTTCGACTGTGCCTTCATGTGTTGTAATCCGTCGGGAAAATAAAGGCTTAAGTTCTCTTCAGAATTTCTGTAGCCGGATTTTGCATTTCCGCTTGCACTAAAACGGAATTTATTTTTGTTGTAGAAAAAACTGTTTCTCAAAGTATAAATACCATACTTGTTTTGGTCGTAAGACAGTGTGGTGGTATTTTTCCAGGAGTCGCGGGTTCCTTTTTTCAGGTTGATATTGATAAGTCCGCCGGTTCCGTTGGCATCGTATTTTGCGGGCGGATTGGTAATGATTTCAATGTTTTTAATATCATTGGCAGCAATCGATTTCAGGAAACCATTCAGTTCTTCACCCGATAATTCAACAATACGGCCATCTATCATGACGCGGGAAGAACCTTTTCCTAAAATGTTTATCGCATTGTTTTGTACCACCACTCCGGGAGCTGTATTTATGGCACTAAGGGCATCGCCTCCGGTGTTCGAAACATTGTTTTCGACATTATAAATCAGGCGGTCTATTTTTTGCTCAATGGTTCTTTTTTGGGTTTTAATGACTACCTCGTCGAGACTAGTGGTTTTTTTAGTCAAAAGAAGCAGGCCTAAATCGGTGTCTTTTTCAATTAGGATCTCTTTTTGCCAATCGTTAAAACCTTGCGGACTGATTTTGATTTTGTACCACCCTTTGCTGATCTTTATTTCAAAAGAACCATCTTCTTTACTAGTTGTCCCGCCAACGATTTTGCCTTCCGGAGTTGAGATTACAATATTTTCCCAAGGCAATGAAGCGGTTTCGTCGGTTATTTTTCCTTTTAGTTTTAATGTCGATTGGGCTAAACAAAAGAAAGGCAACAGTAAAAGAATAAAGAGGTTTGCTTTTTTCATGATTTCTAATTTTAAACTTGTTATTAATTGGGACAAAGTTGCTTTAGAAATTTCCGACAGGCGACCGACAAAAAAAAGTCGAACCCTTTTCTCAACACGAAAAGGGTTCGACTTTTAAAACGATGCCGTACGACTTTTTACAAACGGCTTATTATTAGCTGTTTCGGTAGGCGGTTGGCGTAAGGGCTGTATATTTTTTGAATGAAGTATTGAAAGAAGATTTTGAATTAAAACCAACCTCATACAGGATTTCTAAAACGGTCAGGTTGTTTTTAGACTCATTTTTGAGGATTCCCATGGCTTTCTGAATGCGGTATTCATTTACAAAATCAAAAAAATGCTGCTTCATATGATGGTTGATCAAAACCGACAAATCACGAACGGGCATATTAATCTGATTCGAAAGCTGCTGAATCGTTAGCGAAGGGTCAAGATAAGGTTCCTGATCGGACATGTATTTTTTTAATGTTTCAATCTGAGAAGTGATTGCAGGATCGGGACTGCTTTTTGTTTCCGTTGACTGTATCTCAGATTTTGGAAGAATATCTTTTGCCAGTTCGAGTTTAGAATTGATTCCCCTAAAAAGCTCCGGATAATTTAACGCCTTCAGGACAAACCAGCAAGTGATGCACAAAGCAAAAAGCCCGACAAAAACATTCGCCCAAAGAAACACATTATTATAATCAGTGTATCGCAATACATTTTTGACAGCTACAAAACTGTGCGCTGTCAGGAAAGCAACCGTCATCTGAAAAAGCCATTTGTAGGTTGACGTACTGGCGTTGGCGTAATTTTCGAGATAGATTTCCCTGTATTTTTTCAGGATCAGAAAGACACAGATAATATAAAAGAAGTATTGCAACTCGACCAGTATTTGAAAAAAATACATTTCGGGCATTTTATTATGCATGTCAAAAACGCGTTCTTTTGCTTCGATACTTCCTGCGAGATAAAATCGTGGAGTCAGCACCAGGTTGATCCCAATAAACGGAAGCGTGTGCAATAGATGTTTGGCCTTTAGTCGAAAATCGGTATAACAAACAGACAAAACATAGAGATAAAACAAAGGCATAATCAGGAGGCAGGATGTCCATCTTAAAACCTCAAAATCTAAATGGTCTTTTATAAAATCGTAAATAAAAAAACCGCTCAGGTCAATTGCCGATAGAATAAGAAAAGTGGCAAATAATCGGTTCGCCTGCTTATTGCTGGTTTTAACTGTCAGGAGGAAAAAAGCAAGAAGCAGCGAAACAAAAATACCAATTGCGGCCACAATACTTAAAAATACCATTTTGTTCATTGCTGTTTTTTTATCAAAAATAATCTTTAATTGATGAAAAACCAGAGTCCCGGTAAATTTGTTAGCTGTAGTAAAAAATAAGGTTCAGAAGCCGCTTTAAGTTTAGGCAGTGCAGGAGTTCCTGTTACATGCCCGGCCAATACAGCACATTAAACTTATGCCCGTCGGGATCCGAAAAACAAAAAGTATAACCTTCTTTGTAAGGTTGTGGTTCCGAAAATATTTTGCCCCCGGCATGCAGTACCTTTTCGCGCCATTGGTCTACTTCTTCCTCACTTTGTGCAGAAAGAGAAAGAATTATTTCGCTTTGGGATTCCCATTTTCCAATAGCCCCGTTCAGATCATCCTGCAAAGCCGATTTTTTGAAGAAATTGATAATGAATTTGTTTCCGGCAAATAAAAAACTGGCATTTTCGTCTGTGCTGTGGGCACCATTCAGTACAAATCCCAGATTGGTGTAAAAATCACGCGTTTTTTCTAAATCACTCGAAGCAAAATTGCCCCATATCATTTTAGGTTCCATCTTTCTGATTTTTTTGGTTAATAGAAAGTAAAATTAAGATTTCTGGTGCTTTGCGCCGTTACATAAAAAGGATTGAATTTTATGTTTTTATCAGGTTGAAAAACAATTCTTCGTTAAAGATTGAAGACAAGACGTGTTATCAAACACAGTTGACGTTGTTTCATCCTCCGGACTATCAAAATCATCCTCGAATGGCGTCAGGTAACGTATATTTTGACGTTCTGTCACTCATGATTGGGGTAAGAAGGGGCATGAATGGCGTCTTGCAACGTATAATTTGACGTAAGAGACGCCAACGGTCACGTTATTTCAACGATCGATGACGTTCGGAGCGTCTCGGATGGATGATGGAACCTGAAAATATACGTTACCGTACGCCATTCGACCATGATGGAACGTGACCAATGGATGATAAGACGTGAATTGAGACGTTATTTCAAGCTCCTGACCATGACAGGACGTTATTCTCATAATATTTTACAGCACTTACTGTATATGCATGAAAAATCATTTCTTGGGGATTAGAAAATAAATATACCCATTGGGTGCAATTGTATTTTTAAAATGCTGCGTGTATAATTTAGAACACTGGTGACACTGATTTGCTACCGCAAAAACGCAGATTTATACTGATTTTAAATTTAGGATCTAAAAAAATCCGTTT
>JBDTNT010000175.1:0-3506 GCA_039933615.1 Flavobacterium sp.
AGAACCTCAGAACCTTCCTCTTAATTAATCATCACCATTGCGCCTTTCAGCGTTAATTCCATTCCTCCGGAAACCTGCGCCATTTGTCCGCCCTGAGCGGAATATTGCATGTCTGCGGATTCTTTTATATTCAGTCCCGTTGTGGCAACATCGCCGCCACTGGATTCAATTTTTACTCCCTGCATGCCTGTAATGCTTACATTTTGCTGTGCCGAGATCGTAATGTTTTTTTGGCTTGACAGATCGATACCACTTTCTGACATTACAATAGTGTTTTGATTTTGATCGCTAATCGTGATTTTCTTTTCCTTATCGCTGATAATAATCGTGTTTTTATTGGGTGTGGCAACGGTCCATACGATATTCTCATCGTCAAATTGTACAGAAATCCCTGATTTGGAAACAATAGCTTTTACGGAGTTCTTTTCGTTGGGATCCAATCCGGTAAAAGGTTTTATTTTAGTCCCACTGTATAAACTTCCCAGAATGACGGGATAACGCGGATCTTCGTTTAAAAAACCAAGAATGACTTCATCCCCAACTTCGGGTAAAAAGAAGGCTCCGGCACCGCTGGTCGAATAAAAATTGGACAGTCTTGCCCATATTCCTGCTCCATTGGCATCAAATAAAGGGACATTGACCAGAATTCGAAATTGAGAATCGGGATCTTCATACATTTGTTTTACGGTTCCGTTAAATAAACCTCTCGCTCCCGGAATAAGTCCGGAGGCAGGGGGTGACATCACATCGGGTTTTTCGGTAAACCAAAGCGGGGAAAGCCCCAGGTAAACTTCAGAAATCCAGTTTCCCTGAGAGAGATCATGAACAACGCCTGCGATGAGGTAATCTCCGTTAAAACGATCTCCAAGACCAGCAAAAGTCATATATTTTCCCGGGTCAATTAGATTGGTTCCCTGAAATTTTGCTTCGCCGGTTATTTTGGAATATTCACTTTTAATGATTTGTGCTTTCGACCAATTGTTTAAATCTGCGGTTTCCAAAGGTGCCGAGGTTTGTAACTGAAAGGCATCAAGCCCAATAACCTCAGACAGTTTTTTGGAAGTTAAATTTCCTGATCCGCTCACGTTTGGGGTTGCCTCACTATTGATGACAGCCTGTGTTTTGTAATCCCAGGTATTGGAAGTTACGTTCCCTAATTGATTGGTTGCATTTAGTTTGGCATTAAATTCCAGTAAATTGTCTCCATAAGTAACCGTAAGCACAGATGTTGTATTGCTGTCGGGAGCCGTTACAGAAACTTTACCGTTTAGTGTCGTTACTATCAGCCCGTTTGTTTCAGCCAAAGCTAAGATATAGTCCCAGTCCGTTACATAATATTGTACCTGCTCCGGCCATGTGGTATCAGTTGCCGTAACAGTAGCACTTAATCCGGAATATGTTCCTATTATTGATGAAATAATTGCACTGTCTTTTTTATTGGAATAAGTCAGACTTTTTCTGCCCACTATCATTTTTACGGCAGCATCACGACATTCAATTTCCAAAGCAGATCCTACCAGACTGTCAATCCGGATGGACTGGCTCATGATTAACCCTTCAAAAATAACTTCATTCTTAGCATCATACCCCGCCAGAATACTAATTGCTGCGCCCGGAGCAAAAGTTGCCGACGAACTCGCTTCAAACTCACCCGTGTTGGCTTCCCCGTCTAAAATCACAATTTTGGCAACGGCAATGCGGTTGACACTTTTTTCGATATGAACAGAAAGCACACTCAGTTCGTCCGGTATGGTACTGCCGTTGACTTTGATTGTAAATGTTGCGATTCCGCCGCTTTTTATTTCGTTTGAAGTACTCATGAGCCGGAAGGATTTACAGGAGGGAATATGAGTTTATCAATCCCATTCAGGTTCCTGAATTTATTTAGTTTGTTGTATTGGGCGACTTGTATATAAAGAGAGTCATCATCCCAGGTTTTCAGGCACAATTGGGGTAAAGACATTCCTTCTGTTACAGTGACAATATGCGTTAAGTCCGGAGACTCAGGCGCATCTGTCATCGTTACCGTTTTGGGAGAAATATACTGGCTGAAGGACAACGATATTTTTGCCCGCAGCGGACTTCCGTCAGGTTTAAAGAGCGTATAGGAAATATCAATTGACTCCAGAACGCCATTAAAAGTAATATTCTGGCCCCATTGTACTTTCACAAAATTGGGACGGTGTATTTTACCGTTATAGGTGTAGATAATCGTTTCCAAAGCGGTTATTTCTTTGGCCATATCAACACGTTTGGTATCAACAACACCGGTACAGTCTATAACAATCTCAAAACTCAGTTTGTCACTTGGCGTACTTTTATATTTTTGCGAAGCCGAACTTGTTGCCGGAGCCTGCTGTTCGTTGTACTCGATGCTTTTCTGTATCTTGATCGATTCCGGGTTTATCATAAAGGCATACGGATTTCCCGAGAATTTGTTTTGAAATTCTTCGTCGGTGTATCCCGTAATTTTCATTAATTCTAAACTTGCCATTTGTATCTTCTTTAGCGTTTATAGCTGTTTACCTGATTTTTTTCCGCGATTAACCTTTTACATTCTTCCAGTAATTGTTTTCTTAAAAGCGACAATTCTTTCTCTTTGGCTACAGCCGAATTCCTCGTATTGGTACTTACGATTTCTGTTTTGATAATGAGTTCTCTTATTTCGATTGGCATAATTACTAGACAAAAAGATTTTCAAAAGTTGTTTTGGATGAAATATTGAAATAGGTATACGCCAGTTCAATAGATTCTATGGCAATTCCGCTTTCCTGAGAGTTTAAGTCAGAAACCGCATATTTGACCGGATAGGCATTATTGAAAGTCCATTGCATGCAGACAATACCGGTTGCATTAAGCAGGCTCAGTATTACATTGTGCGGCTGAATCGGATTTGATAACCCCTGATCAATACAGTTGGCGCACCAATTTACCAATTGGGACCCGACAGGAACGATGGCTCTTTTCAGGATTAAGTTCTGACTGTTAGAAACAGTTGGGAGGCGGTATTTAAACCTGTTTTCGCCTCCGCAAACAATTTCTTCTATGCTTAACTCTTTAGAAATACCGGACACTTCCTTGAAAGCCGCATCTACACCTGAAAAAGAAAGTGTAAAATAAAAGCTAACCGGATAATCACTATTTGCCACCGTTTTTAATGATTAGTTGTTCATGTGCAATTTCTATAGTGTCTACGGCTACCTCGTTTCCGTCAGATTTTAAATCTGTACTGGTAATTTTGGTCGGCCAGGCATTATTAAGAGTCCATTGCATGGTTACTTCTCCTTTTTCGTCTAATAATTTAATAAGGACAGTCCTTCTTTTGATCGTATTCATAACGACCTGCTGGTGCCAGTCCCAAAACGTATTGTCGTTGACGAAGATGCCCCGTTTCATAGTAATGTTTCCGTATTTGGTAATTCCCGGCATTTTTTCAACAGAAAAAAGCGGACTGTTACTTTTACGGTATTCTATAATTTGATTTTCGACATCCATTCCTGTAACTT
>JBDTNT010000176.1:0-13521 GCA_039933615.1 Flavobacterium sp.
CATTGTTTGTTGATATACGAGTGCGATTTCTCCTTTCAGTCGAAATGACAAGATTATGAATTAAGTACCGTAAATCTAAAATCTAAAATTATTTACATGAAAAAACTTATCTATTTTATCGTATTTCTTTTTACGATAAGTAACCTTACTGCCCAAATTTATGATCCAGTTTCGTTTACAACATCGGTAAAAGAAATTGGAGAAAATAAATATACATTAATCATAACAGCTAAAATTGACAAGGGCTGGCACATCTATTCGCAAAACGTACCAAAAGGCGGACCGGCACCTACCAGTTTTACTTTTCCTAAATCGAAAAACTTTAAAACAATCGGAAGCCTTATAGAACCCGAAGGACATGAGGTTGATGATCCGGTTTTTCAGATGCGCATTAAATATTTTGCCGATAAAGCAGTTTTTACCCAAAATATTGAAAGAAAATCCGGTGATGCATTTACTATAAATGCGAGTGTATTTTTTATGGTTTGTAATGACAACAGCTGTTTACCGCCAACAGATAAAGAAGTAAATTTTATATTTAAAAAATCGAATATTCCGGTAAAAGAAGAAGTAGCAGCAACAGCTATAAAAGCAGCAAAAACTATAACGGAAACTAAAGAGGATACCATTACAAAACAGAATACCAAAAACAACACAACAAATCTTGTTAGTAAAAGTGATGAGGTTACTTCTGAAAAACCGGAGAAAATATCAAAAGCGGTTACTGAAACTCCAGCTGCTGCTGAAAATTTATGGACATTATTTTTCTTTAGTTTTTTAGGAGGTCTTGCCGCTTTATTTACGCCCTGTGTTTTCCCAATGATTCCTATGACGGTTAGTTTCTTTACTAAACAAAGCAAAACTAAAGCAGCAGGAATACAAAACGCTATGCTTTACGGATTTTTCATTATCGTGATTTATGTTATTTTAGGAAGTCTGGTAACTGCCATTTTTGGTGCCGATGCCTTAAATGCTTTAGCGACCAATGTTACTTTTAATGTTTTTTTCTTCTTACTTCTTTTGGTTTTTGCCTTATCGTTTTTAGGAGCATTCGAAATCATGCTTCCTAGTTCATGGTTAACCAAAATAGACCAGAAATCAGAATTAGGCGGAATCTTCGGAATCTTTTTTATGGCATTGGCATTAGCCGTAGTTTCCTTTTCCTGCACAGGACCAATTGTGGGAACCTTATTAGTACAGGCAGCAAGTCAGGCGGGTATGGCGCCAATCATCGGAATGTTTGGTTTTTCACTAGCCATTGCACTGCCGTTTGCTTTATTCGCTGCATTTCCGGGCTGGTTAAATTCAATGCCAAAATCAGGTGGCTGGTTAAATTCCGTAAAAGTGGTTTTAGGGTTTTTAGAATTGGCTTTAGCCTTTAAATTCTTAAGCAATGCCGATTTAGTTTTACAATTGCATTTATTAGAAAGAGAAGTATTCCTGGCCATCTGGATTGCTATTTTTTCTGTATTAGCGTTGTATTTATTTGGAAAAATTCAATTGTCTCACGATTCCCCCATAACTCATATTTCAGTAGGAAGATTAAGTCTTGGGATTATTGTTTTGACTTTTGTGATCTACATGATCCCGGGACTTTGGGGCGCACCGCTACAGTATATTAGTGGTTTTCCGCCGGCAAAACAATACAGTGAATCACCAAATGGCTTCGGAAATACAACTGCAGCAAACAGCGAAAAATCAGCCTTGCCGGAAGGTGCAGAAAGCGGCCCAAACGGCATTACGACTTTTCATGATTATAATCAGGGTTTGGCTTATGCGAAAAAAGTAAACAAACCTGTAATGATCGATTTTACAGGATATGCCTGTGTAAACTGCCGTAAAATGGAAGAACGTGTCTGGCCGGACGCAGGAGTTTCAGCAATATTAAATAATGAAGTTGTACTTATTTCTTTGTATGTTGATGACAAACGTGAATTGCCTGTAAGCGAACAAGTTGTTTCTAAGATTACAGGAAAGATTTTAAAATATACAGGGCAAAAGTGGAGTGAACTTCAAATCTTAAAATATAAAACCAACGCACAGCCTTATTACGTTTTAATGGATCATGACGAGAAAGATTTAAATAAACCATCGGCTTACAATCCGGATATTCAATCGTATCATAATTGGCTCAGGGAAGGAATTACCAATTTTAAAGAATCAAAATAAAATACTATCTAACCACACTTAAAAATGAAATTTAGTCAACTAAAATATATTGTAGTTTTTACCAGTCTAATAAGTTTTAATTCTTGGTCGCAATACACAACGACTTTACCGCTGAACCAAAATGTAGTTTCTGGACAGCTTAAAAACGGAATGAAATATTATGTCCTGCATAATGAATGGCCGAAAGAGCGTGCCTGTTTTTATTTCGTTCAGAATGTGGGTGCTATTTTAGAAAACGACAATCAAAACGGATTGGCGCATTTTCTGGAACATATGGCTTTTAACGGAACTAAAAATTTTCCGGACAAAGGCATAATCAATATGCTTGAGAAAAACGGCGTTCGTTTTGGCGACGATATAAATGCCTATACAGATGTAGATGAAACGGTTTATAACCTGAGTAATGTTCCCACTAAAAACGAAAAATTATTAGATTCCTGTTTGTTAGTTTTACACGATTGGTCCGGTTTTTTATCTTTAAATAATAAAGAGATTGATGCAGAAAGAGGTGTAATTCGGGAAGAATGGAGAACCAGAAGAAATTCAGATTTCAGATTAAGACTTCAAACCGATAAAATCCTTTATAAAGGATCAAAATATGCAGACAGAGACGTTATTGGCGATTTAAATATCATCAATACTTTCAAATACAATGCGCTAAAAGAATATTACCAAAAATGGTACCGCCCGGATTTACAAGCCATTGTTATAGTAGGAGATATTGATCCGAAACTGATCGAAAAGAAAATAATTGCAATGTTTTCAGACATAAAAATGCCAGTAAATCCTGCTGAACGTTATTATGTATCTGTTCCGGAAAATAAAAAATTAGATTTTGTAATTGCAAAAGACAAAGAAGTAGGCCAGATGAATGTGGCTTTGGCATTCAAAAAGAAGTATCCTTTGGTAAAAGATGAAGCCTGGGAACAACAACAATTAATACATTTTCTATGTACCAATATGCTGAACAGACGTTATCAGAATTATTTAAAAAACGGAGATAAAGCAGCCTTATCCATTCAGACAGGAGATTCTCAAATCTCAAGATTAGAGCATACTTTCGGATTGTATGTTTCGCCTAAAAACGGACAAACAGAATTGGCTTTTCTGGAAATGATGACTGAGTTTGAAAGAGCCAAAAGATTTGGTTTTGTTGCAAGTGAATTCGAAAGAAACAAAAAAGAAATTATTAGTTATTACGAAAATGTGCTTCGAAATCAGGACAAATTAAACAGCGACGATTTAGCAACAGGATTGGCTCATTATTTCCTAAAAGCAGCACCTTTTCAGGAAGACAAAGTAAGTTTTGAAGACACTAAAAGACGTTTAAAAAATATAACTTTAGAGCAGTTAAATACTGCCGTAAAAGAATTGCAGACCAGCGATAATGTGTTTTTATCTGTTACAGGTTCAGATAAAGAAAATGTAGTTTATCCAACGCAGGCCGCTTTAGAAAAAATAATGGCAGATGTAAAAATAATGCCTTTAGAACCGTATAGAGAAAATGCGGTAGATGAAAATCTAATTTCAGAAACGCTGAAAGGTTCTAAAGTCATAAAAGAATCCGTTGTAGAAGAGCTGCCAAATGCAAAAAAATATGTTTTAGAAAACGGAGCAACCATCGTTTTATACAAAACTGCTTTATCACAAGATCAGGTTTTATTTTCTGCATACAGCAATGGCGGAACCTCATTAATAAAAACCGAAGATATTCCATCTTCTCAAATCGCAATCAGTTTGTCTGATAATTCCGGAATTGGGAATTTTGATGTCGAAGCTTTGACCGATAAATTAACGGGGAAGACTGTTGCTATAAAACCAACCATAAATTCAATTCAGGAAGGATTTCAGGGAAACAGCAGTAAACAAGATACAGAAACGTTATTGCAATTATTGTATCTGCAGTTTGAACATCCAAGATTTGATAAAAATCAGTACACCAAAATAATCACTAACCTGCAGAATTCATTAGACAATAATCTGATGAATGACAACAAAGTATTTACAGATACAATTTCGCTTTTAAGCAGCAATCACAATCCGAGAGTACCGCTTTTCAATCGGGAATTTATGAGTCAGTTAGACTTCAATAAAGCACAGCAGATTTACAAAGAGCGTTTTCAGAATGCAGCCGATTTTAATTTTTTCTTCGTAGGGAATTTTCCGGATAATATGCTCGAATTAGTACAGCAGTATATTGGAAGTATTTCTTCGGATAAAAACAAATTAGAAACCTTTAAAAACATTCCGGTTGCGCCCAAAAACGGAATAAGTAAAAGGACCATTTTGCGAGATATGGCAGTGCCAAAAGCGTCTGTTTATTTAAAATTTACAAAAGAATTCCCATATAGTTTAGAAGACAATCTAAAGTTGTACCTGATAAAAGAATTGTTGTCTAAAAAATACTTAGAAATCATCAGGGAATCAGAAGGCGGAAGTTATGGCGTAAATGTTTCGACTTCATTTAAAAGACTTCCAACGCCAAATTTCGGAATGGAAATTAGTTTTGACAGCGATCCTGCCAAAGCAGATAAACTGCTGAAAGTGGTTTACGAACAAATTGCATTAATCCAAAAAAACTTAGGAAATTCAGAAGACATCAAATCCATAAAAAGCACGATTTTAAAACTCAATAAAGAGAGTGTAGATAAGAATAGTTTCTGGTTAGGAAAGCTGATAAACAAGTCTGTTTACAACGAAAAAATAGTTACCGAAACAGATTACGAGAAAATCGTTAACAATATTTCTGCAGAAGAAATTAGAACTTACGCCAAAAAGATTTTCGCAAATCCAAACATTGTTGAAGTCATAATGAAATCAAAAACGAAAACTGAAGTATCTAAATATTAAAATAAAATTGGTTTTTCATTAGTTTTTATTTAAGTATTTGAATTAGTAAGCTTGTACGTTCTTGAAAAACCCAAAGAGCTGTTTTTGCCAACAGCTCTTTTTGTGTTTTTCAAATCTCAGGAAGTTATTTACAAGAAACCAAATGGAAGTACTTTAAGATTATTAAATAAAAAGATGAGCTATAAAACTAAATCTGTAATAAATTATGTGATATGAAAAAGTGATGGAGCTGTATTTAAAGTTTGAAAATTTAACAGTTTAAAAAAGAGTATGTTTGTCTTTTGAAGAAAACGATAACATTAAATAAATGGAAAATCCAAACCCAGTACAACTTAGTTTATTTAGAGAGCAGCTTTTGAAATATGTTGTTTTTAATAATGACCAATGGGAAATATTTAAAGAATATCTAGTCTGTATAACGTACAAAAAAAAACAGCATTTTCTGGAAGCCGGGACTGTCTGCAGTTATTTTGGGTTTCTTCTAAAAGGTTCTGTCCGGTATTATTTTGTTAAAGACGGAACAGAAATTACGGGTTATTTTAGTTATGAAAATGAATTTATCGGTGCCTACAAAAGTTTTTTAACAGGTACTCCCTCTTTAAATTACATACAAGCTTTGGAAGATTCAGAGATTATTTTGATAAATAAAGCTGATATGGACCTAATGCTCGATAACCCAGTTTTATCGCTTCAATTAGAACGCCTCAGAAGATTAATGGCGGAGTATATTATTGTTTGCTATGAAGACAGAGCCAGCTCTTTTGTCACGCAGACACCCGAACAGCGCTATTTAAAATTGCTGGAAACCGGTAAGGATATCCTGCAGAAAGTACCGCAGCATTATATTGCCAATTACTTAGGTATAACTGCTGTTTCCCTTTCCCGTATCCGCAAAAGGATTTTTGGAAGCAGATGATTTTTTCTTATCTTATGTAAACGTTTTGGGGTAGACGATCGATTTACATTTGTATCATAATATATAGAACTGAGAAAAATGATACATTCAAAAAATGAAGTAGATTCAACCGCAAATGAAAACAAACGCTACACTGTCAAAGAGGTAATCCTACCTGGAATTGTAAAACCTGATGGATTATTAATCCAAAATCGGCTGCTTGATGAACCTAGTACAGGGCAGGTCATCATAAAAGTCGAAGCAAGCGGTGTGTCATTTGCCGAAAGGGCAATGATTCGGGATAAATATCCTGGTATGCCCAAGTTTCCATTTGTACCCGGTTACGATTTAGTGGGCACTGTGGTGGCAGTAGGTAAAGAGGTTGACAAAGTAGTACTCGGTAAAAGATTTGCTGTACTGACAAAAACAGGAGGGTGGAGTACTTATGTATTGATTTCAGCTGATGAGCTCCTGACTGTTCCAGAGGGGTTAGATTCTGCCGATGTCGAAACCTTTGTAGTTAACGGTATTACAGCCTGGCAAATGTTGCATCGTAAGGCAAATATTAAAAAAGGACAAACTATTTTGGTTCTGGGAGCCAATGGCGGAGTAGGGTCAATACTAACACAATTAGCAGTCAATGCGGGGGTCAGAGTTATTGGGGCGTCATCTATGCAACACCATGAAGCCTTGAAAAAAAAAGGTGTTATTCCTATTGATTACAATGATGTTAATTTCTCTCAGACAGTGAGGGAGCTGGCACCCGAAGGTATCGATGCTGTTTTTGATAACATTGGAGGAGAAAGCATTTTAAGATCCTTTAAACTGCTAAAATCAGGTGGCAGACTGGTAAGTTATGCTATTGCTTATGCATTAAATAGTAATAAATCGGTTGTGAAATCATTTCTTACTTTAATTATACACCTTTTTTGGCTGAATATTTTGCCAAACACCCGCAAAGCAGTTTTTTATAATGTATGGTCGGGCAGGGGAAGTGCGAAGTTTAAGGCGGAAATACAAGAAGATTTTGCACAATTAATGCATTTATTAAAAAAAGGATTTTTAAAGTCTGAGATTTCGGCCAGATTTCCTTTAGAGAAAATCAATGAAGCAATGGAGCTTGCAGAATCACGAACAACTTACGGAAAGATATTGATTATTCCTTAAAATAAATTCTGTGGGCACTTGTAAGCCAATTTAATACCTATTTTTAAAAAAAAATTAAACAAATGAAAATGCTAAAAACAGCTTTAGCTTATAGTGGGATTTTATCCCTGGCCGAAATAAATGAAGTGGCTGCCCTTTTTAAGAAGAGGAAGCTTATTACTGAGGAGCATTTTCTGGAATTTCATAAAGTAGCCGATGAAATTGTTTTTGTCCAAAGTGGTGCACTTCGGTTTTACGGACTAGACATCAATGGTAATGAAATTACCAAATGTCTTGTTAGGGAGAATCAGTTTTTTGCAAATCTGGGTAGTTACTATGCATCACAGCCTGCAACTGAAGCGCTTCAGGCTGTAATGCCTACTGAGATTTATTCTATTTCCTTCCCTTTGTTTGAATGCCAATATGATAAAATTCCAAATCTGTTTATTTTTTCAAAAACCATAAGTGAGATGACACTTTTGAATGGTATTAATGATAATGATTTCCTGAATTTTGGAGATGCCAAAACAAAATATTTGGAATTTTTAAAACGTTATCCGCAGCTTGCCTTAAATGTACCACAGCAATATATTGCTTCTTATCTCAAAATAACCCCACAATCGTTAAGCAGAATTAGAAAAAATCTTTAATCTATAAATAATAGGCAGTCAAATTATTTCTTAACATTTGTTAATTCATTTCTAATATTCTTTGCGGAATTTTACGCTTTATTATAAACAACAAAAAACTAAAACACCTTATGAACATTTACAACAATTTCCGCCCTGTTTTTATGAGCTTTATTCTTTTAATAACTTTATTTGTTGCATCCTGCAGCAATGGGGAGGATAAAGATAATGGAACTCAGACGGAGAATCCTGTCTCTGCCACAGATTGCAAATACAAACCTTTAGAGATTAGATATGGGCGTCAAATTTTTGATGTTGCTTATAATCCACAGGACAAACCTGTTAGATTTACAGCTACGATTATAAATATAAAGGCTCCCTTTGATGCACCATTAAAAATTTCTTATAACATTGAATACAATCCGCAGGGAAAAGCGAGTAAAGTTTCTAAGTTTATTGATGATAAGATGGATCAGTACTACCTTCTGGAATACAATGCTAAAGGGCAATTAAACAAGCAGTCACAATATGATAAGCAAGGAATAAATATAAGTAGTACTTCAGCAGAATACAATAGTGATGGCATTTTGGCAAAAGTAGTGTCAACTGATAACAGCAATAATCAAGTCAATAGTACCTATGAGTACAGTGATGGAAATTTAATAAAAAAAGCGATTGTCAATTTATATGACACCAATTCAAAAGAGTTTTATAACGCTGATTTTAAATATACATATTACCCAGATCACAATAATAGAATAAAACCATTATTTGACGGTCTTTTGGGGTTACGTATATTGGCTGATCTTGACAAAAGTACTCCTCTTCAATATCTTCCGATGGTAAATAGTTTTCAGGTTTTTCATTTACAGGAAAGTACTTCCGGCAAAAACATGCTCAAAAACATAGAAATCATTGCGTATCGCTACAATACCCGCGATACAACAAACATTGATTACACGTATGAATATGATGCTGACGGATTTCCTACTACGCAAAAAGGAAATTTTAAAAATATTATCCGCCGTTATGAGTCAACACCATTTGGAGGAGCGCCAATTCTTGTTACAATTCCAAGTACAAATTCATTCGAACAGACCATAGGGTATTTTTGTGATTAAATAATCCGAAAATAAAAAATAAATAATTATATCTTTATAAAATATATAGTACCTTAAAATTGATAAAGTGAACAAGAGCGCTCTTTCTATTTTTCTATTCTTGATATTGTTCAACATTACCTTACAGGGACAAACTAGAGAAGAAGTAATTGGAGAATAAAATCAATTCTTTTATACCTTAACATCTTGAAGTTTTATTTTCTCCGCTTGATTCTTTTTAAAATCTTCAGCCCAATTTTTCATTTGTGTTATAATTGGCTCTAAAGTGAGTCCTTCTTCTGTTATACTATACTTAACAGTTATGGGTACGGTATTGAAAGTTTCTCTTTTTACAATACCTGCCTGTTCTAAATCTTTCAGTTCTTTAATGAGCATTTTTGGTGAAATTCCTGAAATTTCTCGTTCCAATTCTTTAAACCTTTTTGTACCAAAGTAAAGTGTGGTTAAAATGAATAATTTCCATTTTCCTCCTAAAACTTGCATAATAAATTGCAAGGAACTAATATCTTTTACACATTCTTCCATTTTATTTTCTTTTATTATATTGATTATTAAAACACTAACTTTTTAGTAATTAATATACTAAATTGTAACTACTTGCAAATGTATAGTGTTAGATATAACTTTACAAATTAATTTTAAATTTGATACCAAATGAAAAAAAATGGCAATACAATTTTGATAACTGGTGGAAGTGCAGGAATAGGTTTGGCTCTAGCAGAAAAATTCTTAAATGAAGGTAATGAAGTAATTATTTGTGGTAGAACCAAAGCTACGCTTGATAAAGTACAAAAAAGACTTCCGAAAATAAACACAATCGTTGCAGATGTTTCATTACAAGTAGGACGAGAAGTAGTAACTAATGAAATTACGAACCGTTTTCCTAAGCTTAATGTGCTTGTTAACAATGCTGGTATATATAGCATTACAGATTTTAACGATACAAATTATATTTCTAATTTGGAAGCGCAATTAGCTACAAACTTAGTGGCACCTATAGCGTTGATGCAACAACTGTTGCCTATTTTAGAGAAGGTATCAGAAGCAACAGTTGTAAATATTACCTCGGGTTATGTGTTTATTCCATCAGCTCAGTCCTCTGGTTATAGTGCTTCTAAAAGTGGATTAAGAGCCATTACGCAAGGTTTGAGATTCAAATTACGTAATTCAAAAATTAAAGTAGTAGAAGTAATCCCTCCTGCGGTAGATACTCAAATGAATAAAGGTAAAAATTTGGATTTGATGACTACAGCACAATTTGCAGAAAGGACTTTCAAAGGTTTGGTCAATAATCAAGAGGAAATTGTCATAGGAATATCAAAAGTTGGAAAGCTTTTATCCAGATTAGCTCCGAAGTTCGGATTTAATAAAATGAATACAGACGAAGCAAAACAATAGAAAAAATCGAATTTGGTTGATATAGTCAAAAAACAAGTGAGATTAGATAATCCTAAGATAAAAAATTATCTTAACATAATATATATTACATTAAAATTGATAAAATGAACAAGAGCGCTCTTTCTATTTTTCTATTCTTGATATTGTTCAACATTACCTTACAGGGACAAACTTCACTGCCAATTGCCACAAACTCAAGAAACGCTTATAAAAACGAGACACGCGACGTAAGTGGTAGTCCAGGAAAAGCTTATTGGCAGAACAACGCAGATTACAGGATCAATGTTAAATTTGATCCCGAATCAGGATTTGTGAGCGGATCTGTAAGTATCGATTACAAAAATAACAGTCCCGATACTCTCAAAAAAATTGTTTTTAAACTGTACCCCAATTTTTTTCAGTCGCAGGCAATGCGCAATTCTGCGGTGGATGCAGCAGATCTTACCAGTGGTGTTGATATCAAATCTATAAAAATGGATGGAGTTGTGTTCGATTCTAAGAAATTAAAAATAAATGGCACTAACATGTATTTGCGTGAAACTAAAGTCACCCCAAAATCAAGTACGCATTTTGATGTAGATTTTGCTTATAAACTAAACAAAGGCTCATTCAACAGGACTGGGCAGGTAGATTCGGGTGCTTTTGTAATTGCCTATTTTTTTCCACGTATCGCTGTTTATGATGACGTAGAGGGATGGAATGAATATCCCTATTTAGGAAAAGAAGAATTTTATAATGATTACTGTAATTTTAAGGTCGATATAGAAATTCCTGGTAATTACCAATGCTGGGCAACAGGAGATTTAAAGAATCCGGAATCTGTTTATAATGATAAATTCGTAAAGCGTATTGATTTGGCTTCAGAAACTGATCAGTTTACGGATATTATAACAGAATCTGACATACAGCAGGGCAACATTACAAAACAAAATCCAGTTAATATTTGGAAATTTGAAGCTGAAAATGTGACAGATTTTGCCTTTGCTATCAGTAATCATTATATATGGAAATCATCAAGCCTGATAGTGGATCCAAAAACAAACAGACGAACAAGGGTAGATGCTGTTTTTAATCCTGAACATAAAGATTATCTTCCCGTAGTAGAATATGCAAGGAAAACTGTTGATCTTATGAGTTATCAGATGCCTGCGGTTGCATTTCCATATTCCCATCAAACCATTTTTGAAGGACTTGATGCAATGGAGTATCCAATGCTGGTTAATAATCTGCCTTTTGAAGGTAAGCAGGCGGTGCAACTTACGGTACATGAGATTTTTCATGCTATGTTTCCTTTTTATGTCGGCAGTAATGAGACTAAATTTTCTTTTTTGGATGAAGGCTGGGCAACTTACGCAGAGATTACGTTGAGTGGCATAATAGATGAAGAGTTAAAAGGCTCGTATGATATGAGCGATATCAATACTACTGCTGGTTCGGATCAGGATGTTCCTATTATGACCCTTACCCCGCAACTATATGGTAAGGCGAGATTTTCCAACAAAGATTTAAAACCAGCCATTGGTTTTTATTATTTAAATGAGATGCTTGGTGAAGAATTGTTTTTGAAGGGTATAAGATATTATATCGATCAATGGAAAGGTAAACATCCTACTCCTAACGATTTTTTTTCATGTATGAATAAAGGTACCAGAATAGATCTGAATTGGTTTTGGAAAAATTGGTTTTATGAAAAGCATATTCCCGATCTCGGGATAACTAGTGTTAACATTAGTAAACGCAAAATAGAGGTGACAAATATTGGAGGTTCCTTCGTACCGATTCATTTAACCATTTCTTATAGAGACGGTCACAAGAAAGAACTTTCTAAAAATATTGATTGTTGGTCGAAGGGCAACAAAATAGTTTCCTTTTTTTTATCTGATATTTCTGAAGTAAATAAAATTGAACTGGGTAAACCCTATGACGTGGATACTGATACTACAAACAACGAATGGATAAGAAATAAATTAAATTAATTTTTTCTGTTGATTCTCTACATAGCTACTGTGCCACGATTTTGCCATGAAAGCAAAATCATTGTGTTTTTAAGGTAAATATTATGTTTTAAAATTTTAACTTGTTGTCAATGAGTGTAATTAATCTATTTTTCTCTAAGAGTCCATAATATCAGTTTAAAATAAACCTTTACTTTCTGTTTCATTAACTAATGAAGTGAGAAAGCAAGTTGGATGATTAAGCCAGTGTAAAGTATGTTTAAATCATTTTGTAAATTGGCGGCATAATTTTTAGATCTCTCATTTATTTTGCTTTGAGATGACAGATGTGACAAAACCCTCTTACTCTAATTTATTACATGCTAAAACAAGGTCAAGATTGTTTCAGCATGTAATAACCAATTGTTTTTATCTGTATTTAATATTGATACTGATAATATCAGAAGTCATATTGGTTGTTCTGGTATAATGTCCGTAACGCAGTTCCAGAGTATTCCAATGCTTTAATCCAAAAACTCCATTTGGCGGTGTAAATTTCATACCCATCCCGAAGAAACTGCTGTCAAACTTTGACAAATCATAGTTGCTCGTGTAGTATTCATCAGTTGCTGTATGCTCGCCATAAGGTTTAAAATACTTGGTTCCTGTCTGGGTATAATATCTGTAAAACGGACTTAATGAAAAGGCCTGAGATAATTTTACAGGAATTTCAATATCGGCGGTATGCGCTCTTAAGCTCCAGTCATCAGAATAATATCTGTAATACGCCCTGATGATTATATTATCACCTACAAAATAACTGGCCCTGATACCCAAAGGAATCTTTAATCGGGTATCGGGCATTTTTTCCTGATGCACTGATCCATCTGCAAAATATACCCTGTGAAACGGAAGACTTAAATAGCCATTCTGACTGATAACATCACCCACCAACATCACCTGAAAGTTTTTGTTGACGATCTGTGAATAACTTAAAGTCCCTGCAAAAGTATTTCGGTTGGCGCTGTCATAACCTTCACTTCCCGGAGCACGTAGTTCTACAGGTTCAATTAGTTTTAACTGATCGATATAAGTTTGAAACTTAGCGGTAAATTCCCCGTTTTTATCTTTTGTTTTTTGAGAGAAACTAATATTTCCGCCAAAAGACTGATAATCAAATTCTGTTGATGAGGATACACCAACGGCAAATGTTCTTCCTTTGTCTTCATTTTCCCTGATATAAGTCAATGAAGGATAAAAACGATTATCTGAAGATGATGCAGAAGAATTGGCACTCAAATCAATCTTATCAGAAGAGGCAGACGTATAATGATCAATACCCGCTTCAATATCAAAAGTATGCTTGATTCCTGTTTCTC
>JBDTNT010000177.1:0-13241 GCA_039933615.1 Flavobacterium sp.
AGTTTAACTTTACGTCACCTAACATTTTCTCAACTAATTTAGTTTGAGATTCTTTGTTAGATAATTCTTCTTTCAACAATTTTTCAGCAATGCTTAATGATAAAGTTGAAACTTGTAATTTCAATTCAGCCATAGCAGCATTTTTTTCGCTTTCGATAGCAGCTTTAGCCTGCTCGATCATTTTCAGACCTTGCTCTTGTGCTTCGTTTTTAGAATCAGCAATCATTTTCTCTCTCATTTCGCGGGCTTCTTTAAGCATCGCATCACGCTCAGCACGAGCTTCATTCAAAATTCTTTGATTGTCAGCTTGTAAATTCTGCATTTCCTGTCTTGCATTTTCAGCAGAAAGTAATGCATCTTTAATACCTTGTTCTCTGTCATTTACTGCATCAAGAATTGGTTTCCAAGCGAATTTTTTCAACAAAAGTATTAATCCAACAAATATTAATATTTGCCAAAAAAACAATCCGAATTCAAACTGATATATTAACTTATCCATTATATGTGATTATAAATTTTAATTTATGTCTTTTTAAACTGCATTTATAAAAGCAATTTTTAATGTTTTAATTTTAAAACAATAGTTACAACCAACCGTTGCAACTATTGTTTTTTGTGTTTTAATTAAGCAGCGAATAATGCAGCGAAACCAATACCTTCAATAAGTGCAGCTGCGATAAGCATAGCTGTTTGGATTTTTCCAGAAGCTTCTGGTTGACGAGCGATAGCGTCCATTGCTGAACCACCGATTCTACCGATTCCTAATGCTGCTCCGATTACAATTAATCCAGCTCCAACGATATTTGGAATTACCATAATAAATATATTAAAAAATTAAACATTCGATTTGATATTAGATTTCAGATATTAGATTTCAGATGTTTTTCAATCTAAAATCTACATTCAAAAAATCTAATTTTAATGGTGAGCTTCTCCTTCGTGATGATGCTCTTCTACTGCTGAACCAAAATAAAGTGCAGACAGCATGGTAAAAATATAGGCTTGTAAAAATGCTACTAAAATCTCCAGTATGGAAAGTACAAATGATAATCCAAAAGAAAGACTGCTTCCAATCCAGCTTTTAAAGATAAACATTAATCCGATAATACTCATTAAAACGATGTGACCTGCAAAGATGTTTGCATACAAACGAATCATTAATGAGAATGGTTTAATGAAAACTCCTAACAATTCAATAGGCGCCAAGATAATTCTCATTGGTTTTGGTACACCCGGCATCCAGAAAATGTGACCCCAGTAATTTTTATTTGCGCTAAGATTTGTAATTAAGAAAGTAACAATTGCTAAAGAAAAAGTAATTGTTAAGTTACCAGTAGCATTAATTCCGAGTGGTGTTAATCCGAAGATATTTAAAAACAAAACAAAGAAGAAGATTGTCAATAAATAACTCATGTATTTTTTATAGTGTTTCTCTCCGATATTCGGGATAGCAACTTCGTCACGAATGTAAACTACTAATGGTTCAAAAATTCTTCCTGCTCCGGAAGCGATTCCTCCATTTTTAGCATATGATTTTGCTAGACTTGAAAACAACCAAAACATTAACAAAGCAGCTGCAAAAATAGAAACTACAGTTTTTGTAATAGAAAAATCTAAAGGACGAACATTTGCAGGGTGACCCGTTTTCTCATCTTCGGTAATTGTTCCCGTAGCATCTGTTCTGTAAATTTTACCATCATGGTGATTAATCACATAATAGCTTCCTTTTGATTCTGCTACAGCATGACCATGATTGAATTTTGATGAAGAAAAAACATGTAAACCATTATCCCATATAATAACAGGTAAAGGGAAACCGTAGTATTTTCCAGTTTCATCATTTTGTGTAAAAGTAAAATCATGAGAATCTAAAACGTGATGACCAATAAATGCTTTAATCTTAGATTTTACATCTGTTGGCTCTGCAGCATGATGACCTTCTGAAACAGCTTCGTGAGCTACTTCAGTTTGAACATGAGCTGAGTCTTTTTCAGTATTTGAAAAACTCATTAGAGGAAGACAAGCTACTAAAGCTGCAAGAATAAATCTGAGTGGTTTGTTTGAAATCACCATATCTGTGGAAAATCTTATTTTTTACGTTTCTAAAATTTGGTGCAAAGGTACATTTTTTATTAATATTCAAAAGGATATGAAAAATTATTTTTGAACCTTGTTTTACAGAATCGCTATTTTAACGCTTTTCATTTAATAATCGGACAGTTAAAAGGGTTTCAAATAACAAAAATAAAATAAATGTTACAAAAAAATTAATTTTCTCAAAACTGACGTTATGGATCTTATCCGATAAAATTGGTCGTAAAAACAGGTACGCTATAAACATTTGAATTAAAGTTCCCATCATAAAAAACATTCCTATACTGTCAAATTTATCTTTTTGAAATCGTAATGTGAACGTTAATAATAGTGTTGCGATTACTAAAAAAATCAAATACAAAACTTCCAGACTGTAATGAAAATTTTCATCATTTGTCTTTAAAACAAAAAAAACTCCCTTATGCACTATATAGGTAGCAATTGTTATAAAAAATAAATGCAAAACAGGTCTGTATTTTTTAAAAAGCATTTTCAATAATTTAATGCAAAGATGCAACATTTATCAGTAGCTGTTTTAAGAGCCAGATTACTTTGTTTTATTAATTTCGTTTACCTGACGAATAACATTGTAAAGTGCTAATGCAACACCAACCATAACTAAGATTTTATTATAGTAGATTTTTTCACTTGGATGATTCTCATCTAACCACGATCCTAGATATGAAAACAGAAAAATAATCACACCCATCTGAATCGGAATATTAATGAGTGCTATCCATTTATTCCTTTGGTTTTTGTTCGGTTCCTTTTCCATCTTTTAGGTTTACTTCTTTAGTATTTGTCAACATCGTACAGGTTGCAGTAAAATCGGCTCCCGGTTCTATAGATAGTTTTCCGACAGCAACTTCTCCATGAATGTGTGCTGTTGCTTTTATATTAAGGACTTCTAAAACTTTTATTTTGCCTTGAAACACTCCTTCAATATCAGCATTATTACAAACTATTTCACCTTTTACTACACCTGAGACTCCTATAACAAGTTTTCCTTGTGATGTAAAATTTCCAATTAATTCTCCATCTAATCTAAAATCGGCTTTTGAAACAATATCGCCAATAATTGATGTTCCTTCTACAATCCTGTTGGTTTTTCCTAAAAGTTCTGTTCCGTTTTTTTTTGCTTTATCAAACATTGTATTATGGGTTTTTGGGGGCTAAGTAGGCGTCAAGATTTTTCTTGATTTGAACAATTTTATAGTTTTCTGCGGAAATGATAATGGACTGATTTGAAATTTTATACTTTTTATCATCTCTAAAAACACCGGCAATATCATTCGCGTAAGCTTCAGATTTTAAACCATGTATAACTACAAAACTCTCTGTTTTATTGTATTTATCAAATGAAGTTGTTAGTCTTTCATAATTTTCAACTAATAAAAATACTTTAATGGCTTCTTCTATTTTGTTAACTGTTTTCAAATCGCTATTAGAAACCGGATACAAAATTTTCCAATTTTTATTGTCAACTGTTGTAAAATCAAGCTTTTCCAGACTTGGAACATTTTTTTCTAAAATTTCACGTGCATTTTGACCTTCCACACTATTTGGATAATTATCCGCAACATTTTCTAAACCTTTTTTGTAAGCTGCCAAACCATTTACTTTTCCTAAAGTGTTGGCTTTTAATAACTCATATTTAGAGACAATCTCATCTCCGGAATATTGATTGATTAAATTATCGATATTGTCTAAAACCACATCAAACTGTTCTTCCTGAAACAATTTATACCATTTTTGATATTCCTTTTCGGGTGATGCTAAATCTTCACTATTCGTGTTGTTTAAAATCAGAGCATATCTCGAGTTCGGATATGTTGATGTAATGTTTGCTTTTATCACTTGCGCTTTAGCCGGATCTGTAATTTCGTAAATTTTATACAAATTATACATCGCCGGTAAAATTAACTTTTCTTCCGGATTGTTTTTTAATAATTGCTCCAGCTTTTCGCTCGCTAATTTATTTTCCTTGAATTTTTCTTTATAAATAAGTCCTAACTGGTAGTATGCAAAATTGCGCTCTTTACCAATACTGTCCATCGCGGGTTGTGTCGTTGGAAGCTGTTTTTCATAGAATGCTGTTGTATATTTTTCTATAACTATAGAATCTTTCACCGCATTTATAGAATCATTATTCATCTCTGCTGCTTCTTTTAATAATGCATCATCATTAGCAGATTTCGCTGAAGCCATTCTCCAATAACCTCCTAAAATCCTATTGCCCCACATTTTCTTAAATTGCAATTTACCGTAAGCAACTGTTGTTGGATTATAAAAATAGAAAGTACTTGCCGTCTCGTTTCCTCCTGACGGAGGGTTAAAAGCTCCGGCCCCGGGAGGAGTCATTCCAGGTTGTGATTGAGGATTTACAGCCGTCGGACCGCTATCTTCTTTGGTATTTCGTTCTATATTGGCCAGTTTTTCTTTTTCCTTTTCTTCGAGAATGCGTTTGGCTTCGTCTTTCTTTTTAAGCTCAGCAATATAATTTTCAAAATAAACTTTCCTGTCAGGTGCGGGCAAACCATAAACCATTATAATACTATCGTTGCGTTTGGCAATTCCTTCGTACTTAATAACGTCGTCTAAGTTTTTCCTGTTTTTTTGTATAAAAGTAAACTCCCTGCTTTTCGGATTTAATTTTACCAGTGTACTGTCATAATATTTGGCAGCCATTGTGTAGTCAGTATCTTTAAAATACATATTTCCGATATTTCGATAAGCCGAAGCAAGCAGATAGGGATCTTTGGATTTTCTGGCCAACGATTTATTGTAGAATTTTAAAGCATTTTCCTGCTCTTTCTTTTTGTCATAGAAAACACCCATCTCATAAAACAGGACATCATAATAGGGCCTGTTTTCACGATCTTGAGTCAGTTTATTGTAAGTTTTTAGAAATATGGTGTCATTACCATTTTCATAATCATACAATTGGGCTTTTTTCGCATAAGCGTGCATCATATATTTACGATCCGCTTTACGGTTCATATCAATTACTTCGTCGTAAAAATAAATTGCACTGTCCTTTTTTCCTTCTTCCTGATACATCTGTCCTAAAATAAAACGGTATCGGGCTTTGTCTTCGTTTATTCTGCTAAAATCTTCAGCAATTTTAAGTTTGGTAATAACACTGTCTTTTTCATCTAAATTTAAAAAGGCCTCTGCCAGCAAAGCATTCGCATCTGAAAAAGTTTGTTTATCTAAATCTGTCTTTTTTAATAGTAGCTTGATATTTTTAATGACAATAGCATCATTACCCAAACGCATATTGGTTTTCTCACGCCAGATTTTTGCCGTGTAAATATTACTGCTGTTTGGATATTTGTATAAGATATAATTGAATGCCTCTAAAGCCGGAATAAAACGCTGATCGTAGTATCTGGATTTTCCTAACATCAGATAAGCTTCATCCATTTGAGAGTTTTTTTCTCTTCCGCCGATGTTCATGGAATGTTTTTGAATGGCTTTTGTCGCTTTGGTCTCTGCCTTTTCGAAATCCGGATTTTTAGCCTTATTTTCATCGGCGAAACCTTCATCTACCTGCATTTTTTCGATCGGCAGAGTTTTCCAGAAATCATCCTGATTATTGCCCTGAATAGATTTTATACCCTTGTCTAAACCAATACCGCCGTTGTACAAAATATTGTATTTTGTACTTAAAGCATGCGAATTCCGGGACAGAAAAGTGTTTTTTTTGGTAGAGCACGCTATCAAAAAGAAGAAAAACACCAGGAAAAAACTATATTTTAGAGTATTCTTTTTCAATAGAAAAGAGTTTAAATCATTTAACTTCTAAAAACGATTTTTAGTATAATGACTTGTAAAAATACGCTTCTTTTTGTAATATGGAAACTTATACTGCAAAAAACAATTCCAACTCTTGTAACGTTTCTTTTGATGTCTGAATATCTTTCACGATTTCTCCTTTATTCAACGCTACAATCCGGTCACAAACTTCCACTGTATGCTGTAAATCATGACTTGAAACCAATACAGTTACGTTTGGATCTTCCGCTAATTCTTTGATGATTTTTTTTAATCTGCTTACAGTAGTCGGATCTAAATTAGCGAATGGTTCATCGAGAATAATTACTTCAGGATTTCCAATAAGTGTAGCAATTATACCGACCTTCTTTTGATTCCCTTTTGATAAATCGCGTAAATATTTTTTGTTTTTCAGGATTTCTCCATTAAAAAACTCTTCGTGTCTGGCCAATAAATCATCAACATCTGCCTTGTTCTGATGACGTAAATCGCCAATAAAATAAAAATATTCTTCGGGAGTCAAATACCCGATAAGGAAGCTTTCATCCAGAAAAGAGCCTGTAAAAGATTTCCAGTTTTCACTTGTATTTACCTGAATATCATTACTTTTAATATTTCCCGTTGAAGGCTGAATCAAGTCTAATAATAAACTGAAAAAAGTCGTTTTTCCTGCTCCGTTATTCCCTACCAAACCGAAACTTTGTCCTTTTGGGATTTCAAGATTATTAATGTTTAAAACTGTAGTTCCGTTATATTTTTTTGAAAGCTGATTTACTTGTATCATGGTTATTTTAGATTTTAGTCCCGATATCTGTCGGAAATTGATTTTAATTTCAATCGGATAAAATTATCTTATTATCAGATTGACACATTTTCTAATTAAATTAATTCTTTTGTTTATAAGCACTTATCGTACTGTATTTCTCGACTTTATATCTTTTTTCAATTAATGAAAAAACCTTGTTTCTTAAAACAAATCCCAGAATTCCGGCTCCGGCGACTAACAATAATCCGAGAGTTTTATCCCCTAAATAAAGCCCTAAACCATACAATGCCAATGGAAGCAATAATTTTGGTAAAGTCAATAACATCGCATTGACGTTGAAGGCTTTTTTGTCACCAAAAGCACCTCCGGCGTTACTTAAATCAATTGGAGTTTTTGTAAATGCACCTCCTAAAAGTACCAAATGCGAGTTAACCCCAATATTGTAAATTGCTCCAACAACAATAGTCAGGTACACTTCCCAGCCGTAGAAAAGATAAAATGATGCTAAAATTGTCGAAATAAAAGTAGCGATAACAACCAGCCACCATTTTGAGGTAATGTACCCTCGATACGGTATATTTTGTGTCATCATCAATTGATAATACGAACTGTCCCAGCTTGGTACAAATTGTCCGAAAACAAATAGAAACCCACCGGAAACAAATATCCCGGCAAAAATATGCATGACTGCGGGCTGGTGCGAATTTCCAAAAAAGATAAGTCCGTAAAACAAAAAGAGAAAACTCATCAGAATTGTTGTTTTTGATCTTTTGTTTCTTTTAATCAATTTAATATCATTTTTAAGAAATGTTCCTAAAGTTCCGAATTGGTTTAGCCACGAAAGATTTTCAGTTGTCGCGATATCTTCTTTTTTAGAGAGTCCGGCATCTAAATATAAATTGTTTTTAAAATATTTAAATGTAAATGCATACAATACTATTAAGATTAAAACAGGAATAAAAACGATCCATTTTGTATTGTAAAATCCTTGGAAAAAGGGCAGTGTAAATGTTGTTATATCAAATATCTTATAATATTGTGCTGCTCCTAAACCCAAAATTATCACGATAAAAACAACAAATAATTTGTCGATATTACTCAAAATAATATTGAGGAAATTGTTGATGTAAATGAGTGAAAAAATCGCCAGATGCCAGAAAATAATTCCTGCAATATCATATCCTTCAATCGCCAATACTATGGAGAAAGGAAGAAAGAAAAAGGCATGAACCCAATTGAAAAATGACAATGCTGTTTTGCCCAGTGAAAAATGAACAATTGTCGGTTTTTTGAAAGGCAAAACCAATAGCGGTTTTATATTAAGTACCGGAATAGCCTGCATCAGTAATCGAATAACCAAATCGGATAAAAAATAATAAATCAAAAACCTATTGACAGTAGTTAATGGTTCGAGATTCATTTTTTTAAGTATATAAAATGCTCCAACGCCCATTCCGATAAAGATAATCGAAAAATAGACCATCAAAAACCCTATTAGGATTTTCATTGCGAGATTTGCGCCAAACGAGGCAGATCTGGTAAAGGATTTCCATTCGAGATAAATAAACTTTTTAATCATGGTTCTTTGGTTTTCAGTTTTATAGTAAGAGACCAAATGTAAGTAAACGTTACAAAAAAAGTTAAAAAAAATAATTTAGTAACTGTCAATTAGCTGTTCTTTGCTACTTTTGCAGAAAATATAATATCATGCCTTCATTCTTAAAACTAATAATTAAAGAGGTTAAACGTGAAACTGCCGATGCTGTTTCTGTGCTTTTTAATGTTCCCGAAGAACTAAAACCGGACTATAAATTTGTTGCCGGACAATATATAAATTTAAAACTAACTCTTGATAATCAAGAAATTAGACGTGCTTACTCTATTTGCTCCGCACCAGAAAGCGGCGAATTGAGAATTGCTGTTAAAGCTGTTAAAAATGGTTTGTTCTCGCAATTTGCTAATACAAAACTAAAAGCAGGAGATGTTCTTGAAGTTGGTCACCCGGAAGGAAAATTCACTTTTGAACCTGACGCTGAAAGACAAAAAAATTATGCTGCTTTTGTAGCAGGAAGCGGAATTACTCCTGTTCTTTCTATAATAAAATCTGTTTTGAAAAGTGAACCAAAAAGTACATTTGTATTGGTTTACGGAAATAGAACGCCGGAGGAAACTATCTTTCATCAGGAATTACACGATTTGCAATTACAATACGTAGGCCGCTTATTCGTGCATTATGTATTTAGTCAGGCTAAAGCAGAAAATGCTTTATTTGGCAGAATTGAGAAATCAGCTGTGAATTTTGTATTGAATAACAAACACAAAGAACTACAGTTTGATAAATTCTTCTTATGTGGTCCTGAAGAAATGATCAATACTGTTTGTGGCATTCTGAAGGAGAAAAATATAAAAGAATCGGCTATTAAATTCGAGCTTTTTACTTCTTCTTCTCAGGAAAATGAAATCCATGCTTCATTAGAAGGTCATACAAAAATTACTGTTTTAGTTGATGATGATGAAGTTACATTTGAAATGTCTCAAAAACAAACTATACTTGACGCAGCCTTAAAACAGGGAATCGATGCTCCTTATTCCTGCCAGGGCGGAATTTGCAGCAGCTGTTTAGCGCGCATTACGTCAGGAACTGCAGAAATGACTAAAAACTCAATCTTAACCGATAGAGAAATTGCTTCCGGTTTGGTTTTAACCTGTCAGGCACATCCAACATCCGAGACTATTTATGTAGATTTTGATGACGTGTAAAAAGTTTGCAGTTTCGAGTCTCCATTTTCAGATATAAAAAAAGAGTTTGCTTTGCAAACTCTTTTTTTATATCGTTTATTTAGAAAGTGTCACAAACTTAGACTAAACTATTTTTTGTCCCCCAACTGTGATTGAATTCTTTTAACTATTTTCTTAGGAGAAATTGTTCTCATCGCTTCTTCATATCCTTCAACTAATTTATTTCCATAAACTGATGTTGGTAATTTTGGATACATATCCCTATCGGATACCAAAGCATTTTCGAGACTTTGATTAAAAGGCAAAAATCCTGCGTAAGGATGTGTGGCTCCCCAAAGTGTAATTACTTTAACGCCCAACATTGCAGCAATATGTGCATTTCCGGAATCCATAGAAAGCATTACATCCAGATTGCTGATTAATTTCAATTCCTGTTGAAATTTAATTTTCCCGGCAACATTTATTACATTTTTAAAAGGTTCAGAAATGGAATCTAAAATTTCGATTTCTTTTTTTCCTCCTCCAAAAAGCAAAACAGTATGATCTTTGTTTTCTGCCAATTTTGCAACTACTTCCTGCATTAAATTCAGCGGATATACTTTAGAATCGTATTGTGCAAAAGGTGCAATTCCGATTAGTTTTTGATAATTTTCTCCAACTAAATCTGTAATTTCTGCGCTTAAAACTGCTTTTTTTGGAAACTCAGGATTGGATAAATTTACAGGAAAACCAAGCTCTTCAAACACTTTTGCATGTCTCTCGAACATAGTTGGCAATTGTTCAAAAATTTTATTTTCGGCGCGTGTCAATTCTTTTTTTCCTTCACGCCCCTTGTCAACAGTAGCTCTTTTTTTTCCGCTTAAAGCGAAAAGTAAACTCACTATTTTAGATCTCAGAACATTATGCAGATCTGCAAAAGCATCAACTTTGAGTTTTTTTACGTCTTTAAATAATCTTAAAAGTCCAAAAAAACCTTTATGGCGCTCTTTTTCATCAAAAGCAAAAAATTCAAGATTTGGAATTCCTTCAAAAAAGGGTTTAAAAAACGGACGCGAAATTACTGTAATTTTCAGGGTCGGATACTGTTTTATAAGAGCGCGTAAAACAGGAACCGTCATGGCGACATCTCCCATTGCGGAAAGTCTCATGACGGCGATATGTTGAATAGTCTTAGACAATTTTGCTGTCAAACTATTTTTTATTTTGATATAAAACCGGGTTCAGTTCATCATCATTATACATTTTCATTTGTTTGTACACTTTCATGAATTTATCTCCATTTTCGATATCTGTCAATAAATCATCAATTGCTGTAGACAAATCACTTCTTTGTTCTAAAAGAATATTTAATTTTTCCTGGCATTTATCTCTGTGCTCTTGTGAAGCCTCAGCACGATTGGCTTCTTCATGCATATGATAAATTTTCAAGGCTAAAATTGACAATCTGTCAAATGCCCATGCCGGACTTTCAGAATTGATTTTTGCACCGTCTTTTACTTTTACATCACTGTATTTTTGTAAAAAGTAACTGTCGATATATTCTACCATATCAGTACGCTCCTGATTAGAAGCATCAATTCTTCTTTTAAGTGTTAGAGCTGCTACAGGATCAATCTGAGGATCACGGATGATATCTTCAAAATGCCATTGAACAGTATCAATCCAGTTTTTTAAATATAATAAATGTTCAAATTTATCTTTTGGAAACGGATTGTTTATAGGTTGGTCAACATTATCAAACTGATGATAATCTTTTATACTTTGTTCGAAAACCGAATATGCTAATTTTGAAAACATGTCTTTATTTTTTAGAGAGACAAAGATACTTTTTATACTTTTATAGTGCGGAAAAAACGTTTAATTTTTCGTTATTAATAAAGATTACTCTATAACAATTATAAAAATTCATTATGAAAATTCATTATATATCTGAAGATAACAGTGTGCTGAACCATTTTTTAGGTCAGATTCGAAATATAAATGTTCAGAACGACAGTATGCGTTTTCGAAAAAATATAGAGCGTATTGGCGAAATAATGGCTTATGAACTAAGCAAAACTTTGTCTTATAAAAATGTTGAAATTCAGACTCCGCTGGGCATAAAAAAAACAACCGAAATAAGCGAGGATTTGGTTTTATGTTCGATTTTAAGAGCTGGATTACCACTGCATAATGGCTTTTTAAATTATTTTGACCATGCTGAAAACAGCTTTGTTTCGGCCTGCAGACATCATCCAAATAATGATGATGCCTTTGAAATTTTAGTAGAATATCAGGCGCTTTCAAACCTAAACAATAAAACTGTTTTGCTTCTTGATCCAATGCTGGCAACGGGTCAGTCTATTGTTGCTGTTCATGAAAAACTGATTCAGAATGCAACTCCAAACGAAATTCATATTGTGGTTGTTATTGCTGCACCGGAAGGAATTGCATACCTCGAAAAAAATCTTCCGGAAAATTGCCATTTGTGGGTTGCTTCTTTAGACGAAAAACTAAATGAAAAAAATTATATTATTCCCGGACTTGGAGATGCAGGCGATCTTGCTTATGGAAGTAAATTATAGCTGCGAGAAAAAGGTAAATAAGCTACAGGCAATTAGTACATAAAATACAATTTCGTTGTTTAGTTTTTGCTGCATATATTCCACATGACTTGCTGCCATAATCGTTAAAGGCGCAATACTAAACAACAATAAATTATTGCTTTTATCGGGCGAAACAATAAAAACTATAAGGGCTATAAAAAAACAGGCAACTATTTTTTTGTATGATGAATGTACAATTTGAGGCCTGTTTGAAAGAGTAGACAAAATTGAAAACACAAAGAATAAAGCTACAGCCGTGTAAATAGAAAGTGCTCCGTTTTCGTAATTGTTCTTAAAATAATCAAGGCTAAAATCAACTACTGCGCGTTTTTCAAAAAATTGAATGGCATCAATATGAAAGACCAAAGAGATCAATAAAAAAATCACAGCAACGGCTAAAAGTGCAATAAAAGGCAATACCCAGTTTCTGTAATCCCGGGAAACGTGAAAAATAATTGATATAAAAACCAATATCAGGAAAAGAATGCACCAAAATTGAAATAAAGAAGCTACTAAAATCCAAAAAGAGGCATCGAATATTTTTTCTTTTGAGGCTTTGAGAGACTGTAAGGAAATCAATCTTCTAAGTGCCAACAGAATAAAAAAGTTAGCATATATGACATTCGGATCATTAAATATTGTGGGGAAAAATAATAAAAACAATAAGTAGAAAAATATCGAATAACCGTTGTCTTTACTGAGCCCGTTCTTTTTAACTATGAAATTAATCAGGAAAAAAGAAGCGAAAATAAAACATAAAAGACTCATTTTCTGAAACGCCAAAAATGAAGAACTCATCCATGAAGGTTCCTGAATTTGAAAGAGAAAAAAGAAAACCAGTATCAAAATTACAACCAATGAATAATTTAATGGTGTAGATTTTTTAAAAACACTTGTTATCATAAGGATATTTTATACTTTTGTGACTGTAAATATAATACTTGTACAAAGATGAAAGCATTTTTTGAAGGAATACAATGGTTGTTTGAAAATATTTTTTTCGCACCACAAAATTTTTTAAGACACTTAGAGCTTAAAAACTGGTTTGCTGCAAATACTATCAACTGGATATTTATGGGAATTTGTGCTTACTTTATGATTTACTGGATCAAGCAGTTAAAATTGCACAAAGCCAATAATGACGAATATCAAGATACAACGGCTCATTCATTCTTTAAATAAAATTCTTTAATTCCAAAAAAGAATTTTTATTTTTTATAAATCAAAGCCAATATCTTTTCTAAAATACATCTTATCAAAATTTAGTTTATCTATATTTT
>JBDTNT010000178.1:0-10969 GCA_039933615.1 Flavobacterium sp.
TGTCTCCTATTTCGTCTAAAAAATCTTCGTTATTTATCATTAAAAACTACTATTATAATGGGTATATCTTTTCAAGGCGGTAAAGATAATTAATAAAAAGCAAACCTTTTCTATCGTTTTTACTATTTAATGGTTAGTTTTTAGATATAATTTAAAATAAAACCAAATCAGGATTTTGCAAAACAAAAAAGGCAATAACGGGTATATATGCGTTATTGCCTTTTTATATTTATTTTAGGATTATTTTTTATTGTAAACCAAAAGCGCTTCTTTAAGAATATTTACAGCTGTAATCAAATCTTTTTTGTTTAATACATAGGCAATTCGAACCTGATTCAATCCCATTCCCGGAGTTGAATAAAAACCTGCAGCGGGAGCAACCATAACAGTTTCACCATTAAAATCATAACTTTCTAAAAGCCATTGTGCAAAATCATCTGAATTGTCAATTGGTAATTGAGCGATACAATAAAAAGCACCTTTTGGTTTGGTTACGATGACACCTTCAATTTTATTTAATTCGGTAATCAAAGTATCACGGCGGCTTTTGTATTCTGAAATAACTTCGTCAAAATAACTCTGAGGCGTATCTATAGCAGCTTCACAGGCAATTTGTTCAATTGTTGGAGGGCTCAGACGGGCTTGTGCAAATTTCATTACGGTTGCCAGAACGTCTTTGTTTTTGGTTACCAGACAACCGATTCTTGCACCACACATACTGTAACGTTTAGAAACAGAATCTACCATGATTACATTTTGTTGTACATCTTCTAAATTCATTACAGAATAATGAACATCATCTGTATCATACAGGAATTCACGGTAAACTTCATCTGCGATTAGATACAAATCGTGTTTTTTAATCAGACTTGCCAATTGTTTAATTTCAGATTCTGTATATAAATAACCCGTTGGATTTCCGGGATTGCAAATTAAGATGGCTTTGGTTTTTGGTGTAATTAATTTTTCTACATCTTCAATGCTTGGCAAAGCAAATCCGTTTTCTATTGAAGAAATTACAGGAATTACTGTTGCACTGGTCGATGATGCAAACGCATGATAGTTAGCATAGAAAGGTTCAGGGATAATAATTTCATCTCCCGGATCTGTTATTGTAGCCAATGCAAACAAAAGAGCTTCAGAGCCACCGGTAGTGATAATGATATCTTCTGAGCTGACATTTACATTTTGACGCTGGTAAAACTGGGCTAATTTTTTTCTATAACTTTCATATCCTGCAGAAGGACTGTACTCTATAATCGTTAAATCAATATTTTTTACCGCCTCGATGGCCACTTCGGGTGTCTTGATATCCGGTTGACCAATATTTAAGTGATACACCTTGTGTCCTTTTTGTTTTGCAATATCTGCATAAGGAGCAAGTTTACGTATCGGAGATTCGGGCATGTTTCTGCCTTTTAGTGAAATTGTTGGCATGTGATTTATTATTGAAGTGCAAATTTGCATTTTTTTTTCGAATTTAGCGTAAACATTACGGGTACTTATTAAAATGTAACAATTATCAATATTTTTATTAATTTTATAATAAAAAAATAGCAATGAAAAAATATATTGTATTGTTTTTTGGAGTTTTAACACCTTTTTTGCTGAATGCTCAAAATGATTTTTTGCTTCAAAACAATCATTCTAAGGTTACTATTCCTTTTAAATTGATAAATAATCTTGTTTTTATTCCTATAAAAGTAAACGGAGTGGAATTAAATTTTTTGTTGGATTCCGGAGTCGAAGAGACAATCTTATTTAGTATGGAAGAAAAACAGGAAGTCAGCTTTAATAATATTGAGAAAATAAAGCTCAGAGGATTAGGAAGTGAAGAAGAAATTGAAGGGCTGAAATCAACCAATAATATATTAGAAAGTCATGGTTTAAAATCCACAAATCATTTGCTTTATATCATTCTGGATCAAAACTTTAATCTGTCTTCACATATTGGGATTCCTGTAAATGGAATTATTGGGTATAAGTTTTTTAAAAATAATTTAGTTGAAATTAATTATCAGAAGAAGAAAGTTATCATTCACCCCAATAATGAGACAATACGAAGTAAACTCCAGAAAAAATTCAGATCAGTTCCTATAACAATAGAAAAATCAAAACCTTATATCGAGTCTACTGTTACTGTTGATAATGAAGATGTCAAGGCAAAATTACTTATTGATATTGGCAACAGTGATGCTTTTTGGGTTTTTGAAAATGAGAAAATAAAATTACCGAAAAAGAATTTTCCTGATTTTCTGGGGAAAGGATTTAGTGGTGATATTGAAGGGCACCGGGCTAAGCTTTCAAAATTTTCAATAGCTGATTTCGCCTTTAAAAATCCTATTGTTTCTTTTCCTGATTCGACATCAATCCGGAATGTAAAAATGGTTCCCGGGCGGATTGGCTCTCTTGGAGGTGAAGTTTTGAAAAGATTTACAATAGTTTTTGATTATGCAGGTCAGAAATTATACCTGAAAAAAAATAACAGATTTTCAGAACCGTTTACCTATAACAAAAGTGGAATAACAGTTCAGCATAATGGTTTGCAATGGGTACAGGAGACAGTTCATTTAGAGACAGTCCAGGTTGCAACATCTATGGCAGATGTAGATAATAACTTGAGTAAAAACGACAATTTCAGATATAAGTTTTTATTGAAGCCGGTTTATGAAATTGTAAATATCAGGAAGTATTCCGCTGCTGAAAAATGTGGACTGAAGAAAGGTGATATTATTGTAAGTATTAACAAAGTAGTTCCGTACAAATTTTCTTTGCAGCAAATAAATGCTCTTCTAAAATCTGAAGAAGATATTTGGATTAATTTAGAAGTAGAAAGAAATAGTTTAATCCTGAAATTCAGATTTAAGCTGGAAGATGAACTCTAGGTTTTACATAAAAATAAATCTGTTTTTGGTTCAAATAATATTAAATTAGTGTGATTTTTAAGATACATTTGTATTAAGTTGAAATTAATAAGAAAATTGCCTGCTATTATTGAACAGGGTATCTTTCTTACTACTAATGAAAAATAATATTTTATGATAAAAAGCTATATTAAAATCTTAAACTTTATATTGTTTTTTGTTTTTTTCTCATTTTTATCCACCAGTGTCCATGCACAATGTGCAGGTGATGATAATAGTCTTACGGTCTGTGATATTCCAGATCCTGCTAATCGAACAATCGATTTATATGCAACATTAGGAGGTACACCAACAGCCGGAGGAACCTGGTCAGATGATGATGAATCGGGCGGGTTAAATGCAACTACAGGAGTTTTAAATGCGCATCTGATTCGTCAAAGCGGAATTTACCATTATACGTACACTGTAAATGGTGCTGCAGGATGTACGGATAATTCAGCTGTAATAAGTGTTACTATAGGTGGATATTCCGGTGTTACTTCAAACTCTACGCAATGTAGTGCAACCGGAAATTTTAATCTTTTTGAGGCTTTTAACGGCCTTTTTTTAGGACCGCAATATAACGGACAATGGTTTGACAATACCACAAATAAAGAGGTGGAAGCTGTTGTAGATATCTCTGATTTTGAGGGAGACTATCAGTTTACCTATACAATGTCTCCTGTTGGCAGTTGCCCTGCAGTATCTTCAACAGCAATTATAACAGTTGTGAGAGCCCCGAAAACGGGAGATGCGGTAAATTTATCTTTATGTGCAAGCGATGATTTGTCAGGATATAGCAACTTCGATCTTAATAATTTACTTACGGGGCAGGATCCGGGTGGTACCTGGAGGGATAGTAATCGTATCAGTACTGGTGAACTAACCTTTGCCGGAGACCATTTTGTTGATATTCAGAAAATATATGATCGATTTGGTGAAGGTTCCTTTAACTTTGTTTACAGGGTTTTATCTCCAAAACCAATTTGTAGTAATCAGGAAAAAGCGGTATTTATTAAACTTGAAAATAAGTTTGATTTTACCGGGGCTACTGTTACGGTTAATAATGATATCTGTGAAACTGAAATAGCAACTGCGAGCTATTCGGTTACCATTAAAAAGGGAGCAGCCGCTATTCCTAATGGAGCCTATTATATTGCCTATCAGGTATCAGGGCCAAACGGCAGATATGACACTGTATTTGCAAATTTTAATAATGGTATTCTTGTATTTCCAATAAGCCCGGGGTTTTTTCAGCAGGTTGGAAGTTATAATGTAACTATTTTAAGCATCTATAAAACAAACAGCTTGAAAGCCTGTGTCAATATCATGGGTAATTTATCGGATGATTTAATTGTCTACCCATTACCGGATTTGGAGAATGCAAAAATTTTACAAACTACCAACTGTCAAAATCAGAGTGCCTTAATACAAATCTCAGATGCAGTAAAAATTATTGACGGGACTTATGATGTTACTTATAATTTATCAGGGGCCAATCAGGCATCCGGACAAATTGCGAGGGTCACATTTGTTGGAGGCAAGGCAGATTTTACTCTTTCCCCTAATTTAAGTTTTAATGCCGGAAATGCAGTGATAAATATTACGAATATTACCCATGTTATTTCTCAATGTGCCAAAAACGCAAATTTGAGTGGTAATATTCTTATCAATCCCTTACCCAATACAGCAGCTGTAAGAATGCAGATTAATAATGTATGTTTTGGATTGCCTGTCTCTGTTTCAATGTCCGGATTAGGGTCTTTAACAGATATCACCTTAGCGTATATTATTTCAGATAACACAAGTTCTACACCACTAACAGTTAGTTTAGTAGTTACGGGAGGTACTACGAGTTTTACACTTCCCTCCAGTGCGACTTTCAATCCTGGCCTCTATAAAGTTACAATTACAAATCTGACCAATAATGTAAATGGCTGTGGCGTTAACTTAAGCAATTTATCGTACGATTTTTTAATAAATCCAATTCCGGCTGCCCCGACTGTAGTACCTCAGGCGTTTTGTAAAGTAGAAAAGGGTACGATTGCCAACCTGCAGCCTAACGGATCACAATACAAATGGTATGCTTCTGAAACTGCACTAACGCCTCTTGCAGCTACATATGTCTTAAAAACAGAGAATTATTATGTGAAAGAAACAACCCCGGCTGGTTGTGTATCAGACGCAGCGATGATTTCAGTTACGATAAATGACCCGTCGGGTCCTGTATTAAATTCAGAGGGCGCAGGTTTTTGCGGACTGGATAATCCGACGATTTTAGATTTGGCCAATCGTACAGACTCACCTTCTTCGGTAGTTTGGTATGATGCTCAAATTAATGGAAACCTATTGCCTTCAACTACTCCTTTGGTTGAAAGTGCCAGATATTACGGATTTAATTTTTCAAATGATACGAATTGTATTTCAGAAAATAGTATTGAAGTTGTCGTATCATTAACAAATTGTGAATCTCCGGATAACCTCTTTATCCCGGATGGATTTTCACCTAATGGAGATGGTGTAAATGACGCTTTCGTAATTCCTGATATCGACTTTTTATATCCGGATTACAGGCTTGAAATTTTCAACAGATATGGAAGCCGAATGTTTGAAGGGTTTAAGAATAAACCCGGATGGGACGGATTAAATTATGAAACACGTAACGGAATGGCAACTAACGGAGTTTATTTTTACATTCTCCATTTTAATAAAGATAATAAGCCACCTAAACAAGGGCGCCTTTATTTAAATAGATAATTCATTTCTGCATTCCTTTAATATGATTTTCAAATGAAAAAAATAATACTTTATATAAGTTTCCTCTTCTGTATAGCCTCTGTTTCAGCGCAACAGGATCCGGAATACACACATTATATGTATAATATGAGTGTTGTAAATCCGGCCTATGCGACAGGAACTCCTGCAATGCTGAATCTTGGTGGATTATACAGGACCCAGTGGGTAGGAGCTTATGGTGCCCCAAAAACGTTTTCTTTTTTCGGACACACAGCTGTAAGTGATAAGATAGAAGTTGGTTTGTCCCTGGTTTCTGATGATATTGGTGATGGTGCCAAAAAAGAAAATAACTTTTATGCCGATTTTGCTTATGTCTTAAATTTAGGCGGAAAAAATAAACTTTCACTTGGACTAAAAGCCGGATTTACATCTTTGCAGACTAATTTCAACGGATTTCTTTTTACTGATTCCGAAACTGATTTAGCATTCTCTCAAAACATCAATGTCACTAAACCTAATATCGGAATTGGAGCCTATTATTTTAGGAATAATTTCTATGTTGGATTATCAGCTCCTAATTTATTAAGTTCAAAACATATTGAAGAAAAATCGGGAATCAATGCGTATGGATCAGAAGAAATTCATACTTTTTTAACGGCCGGATATGTTTTTCAAATCAATGACATGGTAAAATTGAAACCTGCATTTATGTCAAAATTTGTTACAGGAGCCCCAATGACTGTTGATATAACTGCAAATGTTTTATACAATAACAAATTTGAGCTGGGCGCGGCTTATCGGTTAGGTGACGCAGTGAGTGCCTTAATGAATATTAATGTTACGCCTTCACTCAGGGTTGGATATGCATACGATTATACGCTTTCAAATTTAGGACAGTTTAATTCAGGGACACATGAAATTATGCTGCTCTTTGATTTAGATTTATTAGGAAAAGGATATGATAAATCACCTAGATTCTTTTAAAATGAAAAATATGAAAAAAATACTCGTTGTTATATTCGTATTTTTAATACAGTTTATAAACGCCCAGGATCAGGATTTGCTGAGAGCCAAACGATTTTTTGATAAAACCTATTATAGTGAATCTATTATTTTATATGAAAAACTAGCGGAAGAAAAACCGTCACAGGAAGTAATTAAAAATTTGGCGGACTCTTATTATTATACCAATGATTTAATAAAAGCTCAGCGTTATTACAGGCTTTTGGTTAAAAACTACGATAAGGATTTAGACAGGGAATATTATTACAGATACGCACAAACTTTAAAAGCCAGTAATAGTTATGAAGATGCAAATGCTGCTTTGAAAGAATATTATACAAAATCCGGTAATACTGAAGACATTGTTTATTTTGAAAAAGAATTAAAAGAATTAGAAAATGTCTCTGCCATTGGCAATCGTTTTGAAATTAAAAATCTGGCTCTGAATACACCTAATTCCGAGTTTGGGGCAGTTAAATACAAGGATAATCTGGTTTTTGCCGGAGTAAAACTAAAACCCGGGTTATTGGATAAAAAGTTCAAATGGGATAATGAAACTTATCTGAATTTAGTTAAAGTACCATTAACCAATATTAATTCGTCAGACTCTATAGTACATTATTTCGCAAAGGAATTAAAAACCGGAATGCACGAATCAAATGCAGTTTTTACGAAAGATGGCAAAACAATTTATTTTACACGAAATAATTCTAAAAACGGTAAGAAAAGAAAAAATGAGGAGAAAATCTCGAATCTTCAAATTTTCAAAGCCGAATTAATTGACGGGAAATGGAGTAATATAACGGCGCTTCCGTTTAACAGTCCAAATTATTCTGTCGAACATCCGGCTTTGAGTGCTGATGAGAAAGTATTGTATTTTTCGTCTGATATGCCGGGATCATTAGGTTCGTTTGATATTTATTCCGTTAATATTAATAAAGGAGCATTTGATACCCCCAAAAACCTCGGATCAGTTATTAATACTAATAAAAGGGAACAGTTTCCTTTCGCTTCGGAAGATAATAAACTTTATTTTTCTTCAGACGGTCACTTAGGATATGGGTCATTGGACGTGTTTGTTTCCGAAATTAAAGGAAATGAATATTCAAAACCTGTAAATATTGGTTTGCCTTTAAATTCCAATTTAGATGATTTTTCGTTTAATATCTCAGGTGCCAAAGAAGGTTATTTTGCATCCAACAGAGAAGGAGGAAAAGGAAGTGATGACATTTATGAGTTTAAAGAAATCAAGGATTTGATTGTTGAAGACTGTAAGCAATTTATAACCGGAATTATTACAGATGCAGATACAAAACTGGTATTAGAGAACGCAATCGTAATGGTGCAGGATGCCGACAAAAAAACATTGAATACGATCACTACTTCGGCAGATGGTAAATTTAGTTTTACAGTTGTCTGCGAAAGTTCTTTTACTGTTTTGGCATTCAAAGAAAAGTACACGAATGAATCCAGAGCGGTAGCTTCCGGAAAAACGAGAGATGCAGAAAACGATGCTTCAATGGCACTTAAATCTTTGGATGCAATTCGATTAGAAGAACAACAGATAGCAGAAAATAAGAAGAAAGAGGAGCAGCGTCTTGCAGTAGAGAAAAAAGAGAAAGAGGCTTTGGCAGTTATAGTCTTAAAAGAGGCAGAGAAAAAAGCGAAAGCAGATGAAATTGTAGCTGCTGAAATTAAGAAAAAAGAAAAAGTAGACCAGATCTTAAAGCAGGAAAAAGATGTTGTACGGGATAAAGACCGATTGATTATAAAAACCGATCCTATTTATTTTGATTACAATATGTGGTACATCCGTAAAGAATCTAAAGTGGTTTTAGGAAGGGTTGTTGCTCTTATGAAAAAATATCCGGGAATGGTTATCGAAATAGGATCACATACAGATTCCAGGGGAAATGCTAAGTTTAATGAAGACCTTTCCCAGAAAAGAGCCTCGTCTACCAGAGATTTTATATTAGAATCAGGAATTGATCCCAAGAGAGTAGTAGCAAAGGGTTATGGTGAATCAGTGCCTATTATAAAATGTAAAACTGATGATGCCTGTTCTGAAGAAGAACACGAGCTTAACAGAAGAAGTGAATTTGTAATTAAGAATTTATAGCTATTTTTAAATAATATAAAACAGGAAGGGCTTCTAAATTGAGATTTAATTTGGAAGCCCTTTTTTTTAGCTTCTTTTTTCTTTAATTTTATAGAATAAACCATGAATTTAAATATTAAAATATGAGAAATCTAGTCTTATCTTCTTTGCTTTTGGCCTGCATTGGATTCCAAAGCTGTAAAAAAAATGAAAACCAACAAGAAACTGAAGCGGTCAAAGCCGAAGCCGAAAAAGTCGTAAGTGTTCAATGTTATAAAGCAATATATGAAAAGGATACTATTGATTTAAAAATCAATACTTTAAAAAACGGAAAAATAAGCGGAAATATGGTAATGAAAGTTTTTTCTGCTCCGGAAAAGACCGGCGATATTAGAGGAGAATTTCATGGTGATACATTATTTGCGGATTACACCTTTATAAATGCAACTAATAAAAATACAAAGTTCAAAAATCCAATGGCATTTTTAAAACGTGAGAAACAACTTATATTAGGAAATGGAACGATGCAGACTACAATGGGAGTTACATATCTTGTTAAAGATAAGCCAATCGATTTTGATAGTGTAAAATATAAGTTTACAAGTGTTGACTGCGCTGATAAAGCAAAATAGTCAGATAAAAAAATCAATAAAAAAAGCCGTTTCTGGATTTTAGAAACGGCTTTGCTATTTTTAGATTTAATTTTTTTATAAAACTTCCCCTTTAATTTTAAGGGCAACTCTACCATCAGGATAATTAACGGCATTGGTTTCAACAGTAATTGTTTTGCGGATCGGACCGGCTGCCATATTGTATTTTACATCAATTTTTCCTTTTTTTCCAGGTTGAATTGCTGCTGCAGGTTTTGTTACAACTATAGAACTTACTGTAGATTCTGCTCCGATGATTAGTAATGGAGCGTCTCCTGTATTGGTAAATTCGAAAGATCGGACACTATTATCATTTTTTGAAATTTTTCCGTAATCAATAGTGTTGTCTGAGGCTGCAAATTCAATTTTTGGGCCGTTTTGTGCATATCCTATTGTGCTAAACAATGCGATTACAATAAAAGTGGCTACATTTTTCATGCGAAATTGTTTTTAAGTTGTAAGTAAATATACTCTGTTTTAATTAATACACAAATTATTATTTCTCTTTTTATAATGTACTTAATTATTTACTTTTGCTGTCAGTACAAATACAAAAATTAAACCAAAGTGTAAAAGATTATATGTCAATGTGTTTATTAGTCTATTTAGGGCTAAAGTAAACAACTTAATCATATAAACAAATAAACAGAAATAACATATCCACTATAAAATGACAATTCCAGCACAATTTGACGCTAAGACGATCGAGAATAAATGGTATGATTACTGGATGAAAAATAACTATTTTCATTCAGAACCAGATCATAGAACACCTTATACAATTGTAATCCCGCCACCAAATGTCACAGGAGTATTGCACATGGGGCATATGTTGAACAATACAATTCAGGATGTTTTAATTCGAAGAGCACGTCTTAAAGGATTCAACGCATGCTGGGTTCCCGGAACAGATCACGCATCGATTGCGACAGAAGCAAAAGTTGTTGCTAAACTAAAAGCGGAAGGAATCAATAAAAATGATTTGACACGCGAAGAATTTTTAGCCCATGCCTGGGAATGGACAGATAAATACGGTGGCGTAATCTTAGATCAGCTTAAAAAATTAGGGGCTTCCTGTGACTGGGAACGTACCAAATTTACTATGGATCCGGATATGTCAGCATCTGTAATTCGTTCTTTTGTTGATTTATACAACAAAGGATTAATTTACAGAGGGTACCGAATGGTAAACTGGGATCCGGAAGCAAAAACAACTTTATCTGATGAAGAAGTAATCTACGAAGAACAACAGGGAAAATTATTTTTCTTAAAATATAAAATCGAAGGTTCTGAAGACTTCCTTACAATTGCCACAACACGTCCTGAAACTATTTTTGGAGATACTGCAATCTGTATCAATCCGAATGATGAGCGTTTTACACATTTAAAAGGTAAAAGCGCCATCGTTCCAATTTGTGGAAGAATAATTCCGATTATTGAAGATGAATATGTAGATATTGAATTCGGGACAGGCTGTCTGAAAGTAACTCCTGCTCACGATATGAACGATAAAGCGTTAGGAGAGAAACACAATCTTGAAATCATTGATATTTTTAATGAAGATGCTACATTAAATAGTT
>JBDTNT010000179.1:0-9530 GCA_039933615.1 Flavobacterium sp.
CGATCGTTTTGATATTTTGCAAAATAAAAATAATGCAACACATTTGTTCTTTTACGGAGCAGGTTGCGGAACGGAAAGAATGCAGACAGAATTGACACGTATATTCCGTGAATTTTTTGTGAATGCAATTGTAGAAGTTCACGAAGATACTTATGCGGCAGTTTACGCTACTACCCCAAAAGGAGAAGAAGCCATTGTAAGTATTCTGGGAACAGGATCTAACTGCAGTTATTTTGATGGAAAAGTATTGCATCAGAAAGTACAGTCATTAGGTTATATCGCCATGGATGATTGTAGCGGGAATGTCTTCGGAAAAGAATTAATCAGAAAATATTATTTCAATAAGATGCCTAAAGAACTGGCAGTTGAATTTGAAAAAGAATATAATTTAGAGCCTGATTTTATCAAAAACAAATTATACAAAGAACCTAATCCAAACGCTTATTTAGCGACTTTTGCTAAGTTCCTGATCAAACATAAAGACACTGAGTTTTGTAGAAAAATCATCTTCAAAGGGATGAAATCTTTCGTTAAAAACTACATCAAACAATTCGATAACTGCAAAGAAGTTCCAGTTCATTTCGTTGGTTCTATTGCTTTTTATCTGAAAGATGAATTACAGGAAACATTCGATAAATACGAACTTCAGTTAGGAAATGTTCTAAGAAGACCAATCGATGGATTAATTGCCTACCACGTTGCGAATCAATAATATTGTTTTATGGAAATAGCGATTATTGCACATGACGGAAAAAAAGCAGACATGGTTCAGTTTTTAAACAAAAACAAAACCCTCCTGCTTCAGGAAAATATCAAACTGATTGCAACCGGTACAACAGGAAGCAAAGCTATTAATGCAGGCTTTAAAGTACGTAAAATGCTTTCTGGTCCAATGGGTGGTGATGCTCAGATTGCGGCAAGAGTTGCGGAAGGTAAGACTCATATGGTTTTCTTTTTTAAAGATCCATTGGCAAGTCATGCCCATGAAGTTGATATCAATATGTTAATTCGAGTATGTGATGTACATAATGTGCCGTTAGCGACTAATGAAGCTTCTGCACAATTGCTGCTAAACGCTATTGCATTGCAATTGTAACCATCCATAATATTTATAAAAAGTAGTGCAATCTATTTGCCAATCGAACCGTTTCATTTTCTTTGAAGCGGTTTTTTATTTTTTTATTTATGTTTTTTGCTTAAAAACTTGACTTTCATTGAATTAATTGCTGTGTATTCTGTTTTTTTATGTAGATTTTATACTAATTTTAGTGTTAATTCATGAATAGATATATTGAAATAGCGATTATTGCTCATGACAACAAGAAAGCTGATATGGTTCAGTTTTTAATTAAAAACGGAATCGTATTACATCACGAAAGAGTAAAACTTATTGCAACCGGTCTATTGGGGAGAAGTGCGGAGAATTCTGGTTTTAAAGTCATAAAAATGCTTCCCTGTTCTATGGGAGGCGATGCTCAGATTGCTTCGAGAGTGGCAGAGGGAAAGATCAAGATTGTTTTCTTTTTTAAAGACCCGTTGGCAAGTCATGCGCATGGAGTAGATATCAGTATGCTGGTTCGCATCTGCGATGTGCATAATGTGCCGCTGGCAACCAATGAAGCAACGGCACAATTATTATTAAATGCTATTGCACAGCAATTATAGAAATTTCAACATTTACATTTTTTGGCAGGCAGGCCACTTGAACAGTTTCTCGGGCAGGAGCGGTTTTTTCGTTGAAATAAGATCCGTAAACCGTATTTATGGCGCTAAAATTATTCATATCCATAATGAAAATAGTTGCTTTTACTACATTCTCAAATGTCATATCAGCTGCTTCTAAAATGGCAGCAATATTTTGCATTACCTGATGTGTTTCGTCATTGATATTTTCTGTTACCAGTTCTCCTGAAGCAGGATTTATGGCAATCTGTCCAGAAGCATACAGTGTGTTTCCTGATAATACGGCTTGGTTGTATGGTCCGATTGGAGCCGGTGCTTTCTCAGTAAAAATTATTTTTTTCATAGTAATTGATTTTAAATTTCAGAATAGATATTTTCTAAGCTATTAAGTTTTATAGCTCATGAAGTATTTTATTAACCTAAAAATATGATTTTATCTATTGGAAGCGCTTCGTTTGTTCCATTTAATGTCACTAAGAACTCCTGATTTGATTCCGATGAAGAAATTCCAGTTTGAATTTATTCCAAGCGGACTCCAGTTGAAAGCCATTCTCCAGCTTAATAAATCTCTTTCAAAACGAAATTGTGTAAACGTAACTCCTTTTTGTACAAAGTCATAACCAGTAGAAACCCCACCTTTCCATTTTGGTGTAATATCCATATTGGCAGAGATCATAATAGAATTCCCTGTAATTTTACTCTCCCGGTTTACATTCGAATAAGTTAAAGAGTAGGCCATTGTCATGTCCCATGGAATTTTTGAATTAAAGAACTCTGTAATTACATTTTCTTCATCATCATTTTTTTCATTTGCAAACTGGCTGTTTCGGCTGTCATTTAAATCGGTATTGGTACCAAATAAATCATCTTTACGACCACCATTTCGCTCACTTTGCTTGTTTTCTTCTTTTCCGCCTTTATTAGAGAAAGAATAATTCATAGTAACATTTGCACTTGTCAGTCTGAATAAACTTCCGCCATTGTCAATATTATAAGTGCTTATTCTTGTTCCGGAATTGTCAATCGCGTAAGGGTCAAGGGTGGCTCCAAAATTGACATTCATTTTATTGTCGAAAAACTGAGTTCCTCCACTTACAAGTACAGGCTGCCATGCTAAAACCTGTTTTCCATCAGCATTAAAATTATAACTGGTGTTAAAGTTTAAGTTGTTTAACAACATAATCTTTTTAGGCTCTGTCTTTGTACTGTCACTGTCTCTTACTTTAGCTTCAAAAGTGTTGCTTAAAGAGAATCCTACTATGTTAGAATTGTCCTTACCGGGAGCACCGTATACACCATTTTCAAAACGAGTATACTGATTTGTGATTATACCGGAAGCATCTACAGTGTAGGTATCATAATATTTTTCAAAACTTGGCGTATAGGCATATGTAATAGAAGGCCTCATTACGTGACGAATCGATTGGATTTTTTTGTCGGCACCAAAATTAAAAGTTCCATAAATCGTGGTTCCTAAATTCGTACTGAAATTATAGGTCCTAAAAGCATCAAAGCCGTTAACAGTTTTGTCTACAACCTTACTCTGACTCGTATCGTAACTTCTGTCAATAGTTTTGGTTACCCAGGTTTCCTGGTAATTAGTTGAGGCTCCTGCACTAAAATACTTGAATATTTTGAAGTTGGTACTCAATGGTATACTGTGTTGCATTCCTATTTGAGCATCTCTGAACATCTGAGGTTTGAAAAATAAAGAATCCGTTGTTACGATATTATTTTTCCCACTTAGGTTGTATTGCAGGTTTATGTTTTTTATCAGACCTTTTTTAACACCGTCTTTACCAACAAACGGATATACACGATCAATACTTGCCTGTAAGGTAGGTAATGTCATGTTGATTACCTCAGTCTGTGTGTTTTGTGAATGGGTTGCTGTTAATGAAATACGGGCTTGTGGAATTGTATTAAAGGTTTTATTGTAGGATATCGAAGAACTTAAAGTATTATTAAGATTTGATCCTACGTTGGCCTGATTTATCGATTGTTTGAAGTATTTACTGCTTCCCATATTTACAGAAGCAGAAAACGTTGAATTTGGATTTGATTTCGTGTCTTTGGAGTGCGACCACTGAATGTTGTAAATGTTTTGTTTCGAATAGTCAGGATATCCTCTTTCGCTGTTGATTAAGTTTTCAAAACGGACATTTAGATTACCCCTGTATTTGTATCTCGTCGCATACGCCGATTCAAAACGCATGGCATAACTACCATTTGTATAGTAATCCCCTAATACGGTTAAATCATAATTATCGCTTAAGGCAAAATAATACCCCATATTCTGGAGTGAAAATCCTCGGGTATTGGAGTCGTTATAGCTTGGTATAATAATTCCGGAAACACTTTTCTCCTGACTCATTGGGAAATAAGCAAATGGTAAAGCGATAGGAGTAGGAACGTCTGCAATAACCATATAAGTCCCACCGACAATTACTTTTTTTCCGGGAATGAATTTTACTTTATTGCTGTAAAAATAATATTCAGGATTATCAATATCTTTAGAAGTGGTAAAACGCGTCCCTTTTAAAAAGTAAACAGAATCATTTTCTTTTTTGGTTACGGAAGCTTTTATCTTAAATTCCCCTTGTTCTGTTCTTGAATTGTAGATTAAGGCTTTTTTAGTCTTAAAATTAAATCGGATAGAGTCAGGCTGAACTTCGCTCGCTCCCTGCTTAAAGTTTGGATATTGGGTTAAAACTCCAGCAGAATCTTTTATTCTTCCGGCATAAACTTCGTCTTTTTCGTAGTCAAGTACAATTATACCAGACTTCAGTTCAACATCTTTATAGTAAAGTTCGGCTTCATTATAAAGCGTAATTGTTTTCTTCTTCTGATCAATCTTCGCATAATCCTTAGCGACATATCTTACCTTGCCTTCCAGAAAAGCTTTTTTTGGCTTTACGGTATCCAGTTTTATAGTGTCACTTACAGTTATTTCAGGTTTTACTGTCTTATCTGTTTGTTTTCCAGCTGGTAACGCAGTTTTTTTTGTTTTTATCTCTTGTGAATATAGATTACCACATCCTAATGTTAGGAAAAATGATATTAAAACGATATTAAATAAGTTTGTATGCAAAGGTTTAAATGCTATTTTTGTAAAAGTATGGCTTGTTTTTTGACATGTCAAACTTACATATAATTTTTTGGCAAAAATAATCAATTATAAAAATTATAGCAGTTGTATTTTATTAAAATTAACTTTAACATTTATGAATATATTTAACAAAACTAGACTCATCTTTAGTTTTTTTTTAATGATAACCACTTTTTGTTCTTACAGTCAATCGAATGTATTTAAGGTAACACTAGATGCAGGACACGGAGATCATGACTTTGGAGCAGTTTACAGTGGAAGAATAGAAAAAAACATCGCACTTGCTATTGTGTTAAAAGTTGGAAAAATATTAGAACTTAGTCCTAATGTTGATGTTATCTATACTCGTAAAACGGATGTTTTCATAGACCTTGTCGAAAGAGCAAATATCGCGAACAGGGCAAATTCGAATATTTTTGTTTCCATACACTGTAATGCAAACAAAAATACGGCAGCAGACGGAACAGAAACTTATGTAATGGGTTTGAGTAAAGTTGCGTCAAATCTTGAAGCTGCGAAGAAAGAAAACTCGGTTATTACCTTAGAAAAAGACTACAAACGTAAATATGAAGGCTACGATCCTAATTCACCGGAATCCATGATCGGCATGACGTTAATGCAGGAAGAATACATGGACAACAGTATTTCACTCGCCAGTAAAATTGAGGATAATTTTGACAGATTAGGAAAAAAACTGCGTCAGGGAGGTGTAAAACAAGCACCTTTTATGGTACTTCATAAAGCATATATGCCAAGGGTTTTGGTAGAAACGGGATTTGTTTCCAATCCAACCGAAGGGAATCTTTTAAATTCTGAAGAAGGACAAAACGATATTGCCAAAGCTATTGCTGAAGCTATCATAAGTTATAAAAGAGAATATTTTGGTTCAGGAATACCTGAAATGGCAGACGTAAGACCGGCAAAAGATACTTCAACACCACCAAAACAAAAAGTAGTTGAAGCGCCTGCAGCAGTAAAAAATGCTCCAAAAGGCACTTTCTTTAAAGTACAGCTTATAGCCAGTATTAAAAAAACGCCACTGGAACCTAAAAATTTCAAAGGACTGAAAAATGTGACAATGTTATTTGAAAACAATATATATAAGTATTTCTATCAGGAAACTTCAAATTACGATACGGCACAAAAATATTTGCAAGAAGCTAAAGGTAAAGGATATGGAGCCGCTTTCTTAATTGCATATAAAGACGGAGAAAAAATCAGTATTCAGGACGCAATTAAATAATAGTCACAAGTTCGAATATTTATATTAATTTTGTACAAACACTTAGAATTTTGAAACTAACAAGAGAAATTAAAACGGCTATATTAGTCATCGCGTCAATTTTATTATTTATTTGGGGCTATAGTTTTTTAAAAGGCAGAGACCTTTTTACAAATTACAAGACATTATATGTAGAATATGATAATGTTGAAGATTTGTCAGCTTCGGCACCCGTTACTTTAAACGGACTCGGAATAGGTAAAGTAAATAAAATTACAATCAATGAAGTAACTGGCAGATTATTAGTAGAACTTCAATTAAAAACAGATTTTCCAATCTCTAAAACAAGTAAAGCTATAATATATTCTCCGGGTCTGATAGCGGGGAAACAAATTAAAATTGTACCGAATTTTGCAGATAAAGAATTAGCAGTTGACGGCCAAACATTAACTTCTGAAGTAGAATTGGGATTAACAGAGTCTTTAGGAGGTAAAATTGAACCAATTCAGAAAAAACTGGAGAAAATGCTGGTAAGCATTGATGTTCTGGTATCAGGATTGAATAATGTTCTGGACAAAAAAGGACAGGAAGATATTAAAAAGTCTTTGGCAGAATTGAGCCAGACAATGGAGCAATTTCACAGGGCTTCCGGAACTCTAAATTCTATTTTAGATACAAACAAAGGTCAGATTAATGGGGTTGTGAACAACTTCAATAAAATGTCAAATAACTTTTCTAAAATCTCAGATTCCATAAACAAAGCTGATTTAGGAAAAACTGTTAGAAACTTAAACCAGACTTTAGCTAAAGTTGATGGTATAATGAATAATTTGAATTCTGGAAAAGGTACGGCTGGTAAATTATTAAACGACGATGCTTTGTATAATAATCTGGCAAAAACTTCAAAAGAGTTAGAATTATTATTACAGGATGTACGTCTTTCTCCAACCCGTTATGTAAATGTTTCTCTTTTTGGAAAGAAAAACAAACCATACGTTGCCCCGAAAGAAGAAGACACGAATTCACCTGCTAAAAACTAAATTAGTATGAGTTATTTAGATAATATTTTGTTCGCCATACTTCTTATAGTTGGTTTCGGTTTTTTTGCAAGGAGTGTAAAAAAAATCATCCGGAACATTAACTTAGGAGTAGATGTAAATCGAAAAGATAATTCTAAAGCACGTTGGAAAAACATGGCTATGATTGCTCTTGGGCAGTCTAAAATGGTAAAAAGACCTGTGGCGGGAGTGCTGCATATCTTTGTTTACCTTGGATTTATCATAATTAATATTGAATTAGTTGAAATCATCATTGATGGTTTATTTGGAACACATAGGATTTTTGCACCTTATTTAGGAGTGGTTTATGATGTTTTGATTGCTTCTTTTGAAATTTTAGCTCTTTTGGTTTTAGTAGCCGTAGTTGTTTTCTGGATCAGAAGAAATATTATCAGGCTGAAACGTTTTATAAATCCGGATTTAAACGGGTTCCCTAAAAGTGATGCCAATTACATCTTGTATTTTGAGATGGTTCTGATGACTTTATTCTTACTGATGAATGCCTCTGATCTGCATTTACAAAATGTTCCGGGAGGATTTTCGCATTTCCATAAAGCCGGAAGTTTTCCGGTAAGCCAATTTATAGCTCCGGTTTTTAACGGAATGTCCAATGAATTGGTGATGTTATTGTGCGAAGTCTTCTGGTGGCTGCATATTACCGGTATTTTGATTTTTATGAACTATTTGTATTTTTCAAAACACCTGCATATTCTTCTGGCCTTCCCGAACACTTATTTTGCAAACCTAAAACCACAAGGGCAGTTTGATAATTTAGAATCGGTTACCAAAGAAGTTAAGTTAATGATGGATCCAAACGCTGATCCGTTTGCTGCTGCACCGGTGGATGAAAATACAGCTCCGAGTAAATTTGGCGCAAGCGATGTTCAGGATTTAAACTGGGTTCAGTTATTAAATGCTTACACGTGTACAGAATGTGGACGTTGCACTTCATCATGTCCTGCCAATCAAACAGGTAAGAAATTGTCTCCTCGTAAAATTATGATGGACACGAGAGATCGTCTGCAGGAAGTAGGAAAAAATATTGATGCCAATAAAGGTGTTTTTGTACCTGATAATAAAACATTGCTAAACGATTATATTACGCCGGAAGAATTGTGGGCTTGTACCTCATGTAACGCTTGTGTAGAAGAATGCCCGGTAAATATTAGCCCATTGTCTATTATTATGGATATGCGTCGTTATTTGGTAATGGAACAAAGTGCTGCTCCAATGTCATTAAACGCAATGATGACAAATATTGAGAATAATGGAGCACCTTGGCAATACAATCAGCAAGACAGGCTGAATTGGAAAAATGAGAATTAAATAAGAAAAGTAAAAATTTTCAGGAATAAATTAAGATTTCAGATTTCACATTTACAGATGAAACTTTGAACTTTAAACTTTAAACAAAAGAGAGAGAAATGTCAGAAAGTTTAGTAGTGCCAACAATGGCAGAAATGCTAGCCGAAGGAAAACAGCCTGAAGTTCTGTTTTGGGTAGGTTGTGCAGGAAGTTTTGATGATAGAGCAAAGAAAATTACAAAAGCTTTTGTGCGTATTTTAAATCGTACGAATGTTTCTTTTGCGGTACTTGGTACAGAAGAGAGTTGTACCGGAGATCCTGCAAAACGTGCCGGAAATGAATTTTTGTTTCAGATGCAGGCCATGATGAATATTGAGGTTCTGAATGCTTATGAAGCAAAGAAAATAGTTACAGCTTGTCCGCATTGTTTTAATACGCTAAAAAATGAATATCCTGAATTAGGAGGTCAGTATGAGGTAATTCATCATACGGAGTTTTTAAAATCATTAATTGATGAAGGAAGATTAACGGTTGAAGGTGGGCAGTTTAAGGGAAAACGTATTACTTTTCACGATCCTTGTTATTTAGGAAGAGCGAATAAGGTATATGAAGCTCCAAGGGAATTAATTCAGAAATTAGATGTTGAATTAGTTGAAATGAAACGTTCTAAAGCAAACGGTTTATGTTGCGGAGCAGGCGGGGCACAGATGTTTAAAGATGCAGAACCCGGAAATAAAGAAGTCAATGTCGAAAGAACTGAAGATGCTTTAGCTGTTCAGCCGGATATTATTGCAGCGGGTTGCCCGTTTTGTAACACGATGCTGACGGATGGAATTAAACATCAGGAAAAAGAAGGTTCTGTAAAAGTAATGGATATTGCGGAATTAATAGCGAATGCGCAGGATCTTTAATTTTGTAGGTTCAAAGTTGCAAAGGCTCAGAGGTTTAAAACCTGAAACTTTAAACCTGAAACTTTAAAATCTGCAATCTAACAATCAAAAATCTAAAATAAGAATAAAAATGTATATCCCTTTTGAAAATTTACCTGGTGAATCCAGAATTTGGATTTATCAATCAAACAGAAAATTTTCTGATGAGGAATTTTCTGAAATAGAGTCTGATCTAAAATCTTTTATTGAAGGTTGGGCTGCAC
>JBDTNT010000180.1:0-5257 GCA_039933615.1 Flavobacterium sp.
CTGTTACTTTTACGGTATTCTATAATTTGATTTTCGACATCCATTCCTGTAACTTCCTGAAAAGCTACTTTTGTCAGTTCAGTTCCAAGGTCTACTTCAAACCTGAACTTTGGCATGGGCCACGTTGCACCTTGAATGCTTCCATCATCTGTTGCCATAATATTTTATTTTTAAATTAAAAATTTCTTAAATTGAGTTGATTATTCATTAACTGGAGGCTACCATTTGCTGTTGAAAGGTTAGAACGATAAATTCCGCCGGATGTACTATTGCTACTTTTACCGTAACATTCATAAAACCGTTCAGAATATCATCTCCGGTCATTGTCGTACCCAAACCGCAGGCTACAGAAAAAGCATCAGATGCACTCGCACCCTGCAAGCCGCCCTGTTTCCATATTGAAGTTAAAAAGCTTGAAATCATTGCGATTACAGCTTCCCAGGTGTTCTTGTCATTCGGTTGAAAAACATACGCCTGTGCGGCCAGTTTACAGGATTGCTCCAGGAAAATCATGGTTCTTCTTACCGGAATATATCTCCAGTCCTGACTGTTTCCATCGAGAGTTCTTGCGCCCCAGATCAAAATACCAAGTCCGTTAAACAATCGGATTGCATTTATGGATTTCCCCGAAACGGCATCAACGTTTAAGTTACCCTGCTGACTTTCTGAAATACAAATCGGAAGCGAAGCTGCTCCGACTATAGAAGTATTTGCAGGCGCCTGCCACGGGCCAACCGCATTATCTGTTGTAGTAATCACCCCGGCCATGGCGCCGCTTGGAGGAAGGATATTGGCGTCACTCAAGACATGTTTTATAATCAGCGAATACGTCTGACTTGCAATCAGAAGTGCGTTGTTGTTCTGCGTAACGGTTAAAGTACTGGCAGGATTTTGAATACCGGCAATAATCGTAGCTACACTTGCATTTGGAGCACTTGGCGGATTGATAATTGGCTCTAATTGTTTAAGGTCTCCACCAAATAAATTAGTATAATCAATATCCTGATTTTGCATGATGGTTGTCCCGATAAAAGGATAGTAGGCCATTCCGTAATTCAATCCTACAGAACCAGTGCTCATCCTGAAATTGGAAATATCCTGTGTATATAAAATCGGATCCGGATCGTCCCCTCCAATAATATCAAACACAGACATTGCCGTCTGCATTTCTGTACATTGCAAAAGCATGGCCTCCATAAGAGTACCGTTGTTGGCTACGCTCAGTAATGTGGCTTCCGGGCAGATATACATGGTTGGTTCCGGCTCATTTTTTAAAAGGGCAAGACCTGTAGTTAAGTCGTTTAATTGTACGTTCGGATTGATAAGCGGGGTACCCGGAGTCATTGGCTTTTTTGCCTGGGTTCCGTAAGTACCAACAGATACAATGTAAGCGTCACCGCCGCCATTTTCATAAAAAAGGCGCACACTGTTGTATAAATAATAAACAGTACTTGGATCCGGAACTATAGAATAGTAAGATCCTCCGATCAACATATAATCACCTTTTACAGGTTGACTTTTTTGCTGTACTAAATAATATTCAGGACTGTATTGTTTAGCAGGACTCGCTGGAGGCAGTGGATCCGGATAACAAAAAAAGGCTTGAAAATCAGCAAATGATGTAATTCTTACCGGAACATTCGTATACGATTTCCCTTCGTAAGAAGCTTGGGGTGTGTATCCAATAAATGCAGGGACTGCTGTGGCAACTGCTACAACGGAGTTCGGAAAAGCATTTAATTCTTGAATGTAAACACCAGGAGTCTGGATGGTAGATAAATTCATTGATTTTAGTTTTTAATGTTCATTTTTAAATTATTTTTTATAAATAGATATACATGGGTGATGTCACCTGAATAGTTCCTGTGTTTTCGATTATCCCAATCCGGGAAACATCGGGGACAGGAAGCCCTTTGATGAGTATTTTGCCTTTTGCATTATTCTGATCGGCAGCGGTTGATTCATTTTTGTTGCTTAAATCAAACTTGTATTTTGGTTTTTCGCTAAGCGTAATATCCGTTTCGCCGGAGGTAAAAAGGAATGCTTTTTCCCCGGTTTGCAATACGACCTGTTTTGGACCGTCAAACTGCATTTTTCCTTTTTCAGAAATCACGGGATTGTTTAGCGGAACTGCATTTTTATTGATGACATAATATTGCCATTGCGTTGCACGGGCTTTAAAATTTATTTGAAAATGCAACGGACTTTTATCGGCACTTTTAAGGTCGTCAAAAGAAATTCTTAACAGACCTAAAAACAGATTTAATTTTTCCTGCTGTAAGGTCTCCTGAAGTACTACAGTACCATTGCTGTCCTGGTTTTCAGGATCCTGGCTGCTATAAGTAATCTGCCCGGAAAAATTGACCGGCATTGCTGTAAAAAGGGTAAAATATGGATTGTCGGATTTGATATTGAATTCAAAATAATCCAATGAAGTTGTTTTAGAGATATAAGCTAATGTATCGTTTATTGTTGAATTTGATTTCAAGAAAAGCTCAAATCCATTCGGGAGGACATTCATCCGGATGCCAAATTTTATAAATATTTTTTCGGTAGTCTGGTTTGGAATAAAGTGCAGGCAGTTGCATTTGCTGTTATCAAAAAAAGTATGATAAACCATTATATCAAAGGCCTTTATGTAAACACCCTGACTCATGATTGTATCGTATTATTGGTGTTGGTAACTGCCGGTATGATTTCTGTAAGCTCATTGGCCTGAACTTTTATCAGTTTCATTTTATAAATTATAGAAGGCTGGTATTTGGCTCCCATTGCCGTCCATAAACTGTGCATCTGATGGTAGGAGATTTTTTCATATTCGAATTCCAGTCTCGTAATACCTTCGGGGATACTGGAAGAGGAGGAAGCATCTAAATAATTGTTAATCTGAAAAAAATAAATAATGGCATCCAGAAATTTCAGGGACTCTGTATAATCATCAAAATTACTGCTGATTAAGATATCGAGATTGTATTTTTCTACAGGATTAAAACTGGAGTAATTTCCGTTTTCGAGTCTTTTGTTTTTAATATAAAAAGGCTGATTGGTTTCTTTTTCAACATTAATCAGTGATAAAACTACTTTGTTCTGATTGGCTTTCGGAAAGGCACCGCTGGTATCAATAAGATAATTCAGGACGATTTTTTCCTCATCTAATCCGAAACGGTTTTTTAAAAACTGTCCAAGCAATTTATTCGTAAATAGAAGTGACTGATGTATCATGGGTACTTTATTCTAAATTTCGACTAAAATGACCAAACAAAAGGAGAGTCAGATTATACGGGTAAAATTACTCTGGAAAGTAGTTCCGATAAGATTTTAAGAATATACTTTTCGTATACATCATACAAAATTTTTAAGCTTTTGTAGACAAAATGTATACACTGCGCTTTTTTGAACGGAAAAGCAATATTTTATCCTTATGGACCCTATTGCTAAGACTATTTTTTGAAGTCAAAAGGAATGCTTTAGAAACAGAAAAAATGCGATTGCAAAAGATATAATCAAATTATTGGTAACCCGTTGGGTGTCCTTAAACACTACTATATTTTGACGCGGATTTGACCGATTCGTTATCACGAAAACGCGGACAAAAAGTTTTTTTTAGATTCTATAATTAAAATCCGTATAAATCCGTGTCATCAGTGTTCTAAATTAAAAAAATAATTGCACCCAATGGGTTAGTGGCATTGTAAAGTTGAGGTTGTGGGATAATTTAAGAAACCGTTCTTAAGTACGAAACGATGTCCTGCTCTTTTTCAAGCGTCAGTTTCTTTTTCAGTCGGTATTTATGGGTTCTCACACTATCCTGATTGATTCCGAGTAGATTGGTGATGTCGTTATTACTCATATTCATTTTGATATAACAGCAATATTTTAAGTCTTTGGAACTAAGGGAAGGATGTTTTCTGGCCAGTGACAATAGAAAATCCGGATTGGACTGTTCGAAGTAAATCTTAAAATCATCCCAGAGTTTTGTGTCATTTGCAACCGTTTTTATCGAATTTACAATCGAAATCAATTCCTTACGGATCACATCATTTACATTCGGATAAAGATAGGAAATACGGGTTTTAACCTTTTGTAATATTTCCACCTTCTGATCGAGTTCCATAACATAATGGCTTAGTTCTCTTGTATTGTTGAGGTTGTTTTTCTGTATAGCAGTTGCTGCAAATGTACTTGCGGTGTTGTTATTTGTTTCCGCTTTTTTTAATTGAAAGATCGACTTTATCCTGTAAATCAGAAAATCAGCATTGTTGATATGTTTGTAAGGATGCGTAAAAATCAGGCAGTTTTTAGACCAGCAGGTCGACTCGCATTCATAGTTTTGAGTCAGGCATAAAATCGGAGAATCAATTTTATTTAAGTTGAAATTACCATCGTTTATTACGGGTTGATTCCTTCTGAAGCACAAAATAATCAAATCAGGATTTAGTGATTTTGCAGTATGGTACAGGTCGGCTGGCCTTGATACGGTAATGGTAGAAAAAGTAAAATCGGATATAATAGACAAGACATTCAATACCTGAGTCAGAACTGTGGTATCGTCACATCCAATCAATATTGATTTTTTTTCAGGCATTATGGTGGTTTATTTTGTTTTTGGGTTTTGTATGGTAGTTTAAAAGTAAGGATTTAGTGTATTTCAATAAAAAAATATGTCACAGAACGGGTTTTTATTGTCATGGATTTTTTTTTGATTGTATTAAAATCGTTTTAGGTCATTTTGAAAAGAAACATTTTTATTTTTCTGAATAGTTGGATTTATGTACTAATTGTAAGTTACCAATTTCATAAAACAACCGTTTTTATCCCTAATTCTGCCACTTTGACATCGGCTTTTTTGATACGTCATTTTGCCTTCACGTTGCCGTCACCGATCCGTCACTCCTATAAGTGAACGCTATGGACGATTTTTGGGGTATTTTACCCTTTTTCGGTCATATTGTCAGGAATATTAGCGGTTTTAATCGTATTACAGCACTTACTGCAAGGCTGTTTTTATATACTAATGGTATATTTTTTACTTTCTTATAAAGTACAGTTCGCTTAAAATCAATACCTGTTTTGGGGTATTATTCCTTTTTTGGAGGCATTTAGTAACGAACATCAATTCAAACCCACCACTTATCAATCGGATGATTTGTAATTCATTTTATTAAATAGGTTTGTAAAAGCGAATTTCAAAAATGTGTAAAGCCCGGAATTTTAGGAATGGAGTTAATCAGATTTGTACTCGTAATTAAATGGTTAC
>JBDTNT010000181.1:0-2661 GCA_039933615.1 Flavobacterium sp.
GTAATGCAAATGACAATCATGGCAATTGGCAGTCCAAAATAGAATTGAATGAAACCCATTCCATCGTGGTATGCCTGTCCCGGAGTCGAAAGAAAAGTAATGGCGCTTGCCTGAGTGGCCATAACGGAAAGTCCAACGGTGTACCATGGGGTTTCGTTGTTTCCTAAAATAAAATCCTCGACATTTTTACTTCCTTTGGTTTTCCAGGAGCCGTACCCAACAATAAATAAAAGAGTAACAATAAGTACAATCCAGTCAAATAGTTGCATAGGTTATGAGTATAATTGCATGATTAAGAAAAAAATCAGAATGTAAACAGCGTTTGCTACCAAAACGTAGGTGTAGCTTTTTTTCCATTTTTTATTTTTTTTATCTTCCATTTTTGAATATTTATTTCTTTAATTCCTGTTTTGGAGCTTCTATAGGCTGTTTTAGTGAAATGATATTTGAAAGTAATCGATAAGCACCGGCAACACCTTCGGGTAATTCCCTGAAAAAACTAAGACCTGTGTAAATGTAATATCCTTTTCCATACGGTGCTACCAGCAGAGCACCATTTTTTGGAGATTCCCCTTTATCATGCGAGGACAGGATAGGAGTGAAGGCAGGATCATACTGATCCGGATAATACAATCCCTGTTCCTGTGTCCATCCTTCAAAATCTTTCGTGCTGATTTTGTTTGGCGTATTTAAAACAGGATGATTGGGTGCGAGAAAAGTAATTTTCGCGTTTTCTTCCGTCACACGATCATTTGATATTTTTAATGGATATGGAGCAATCTGATCGGTTACGGTTCTTCCAAAAGTATTGTATTGCACAATCATGTTTTTACCGCTTTTTACAAAATCAAAAAGTATTTTTTGTTTGTTAGCCAATGCGCTCACCGTATTGTATGCACGGATACCGGTAATTACAGTATTGAAAGAATCGAGTTTTTCGGGTGTGATTTCTTCCGGTTTCAAAATAGTTACTTTGTACCCCATCTGGGTTAAGCTTTCAGGAACTTCATCTCCTGCGCCCATAATATATCCGATTGCGTCTCCCGAAGTTTTCAAATCGATTCGAATACATTTTGATTCAGCAGATTTTAAAACCATTTGTTTTGTGATATGACTGTAATCGATAATAGTTACATCTTTGTCAAAACGCTGATTATCTATTGTTACAATGCTTTTTGCAATGGCTTCTTCCGGTTGAATTGGTGCCGTAACCTCAAAATAGAAAATTTGTTCCATTCCTTTTTTCTCTAAGGCAAACGGAATCTGTTTTGGAGAAACAAGCCAGCCTTTCGGTAGGTCTAATTGTAAATTTCCTTTTATGGCCTCTTTTCCAGCACGCACTTTTACCGGAATCATTTTGCTCTTGGTGTCTTTAAAAATCAGGACTTTTTCCAAGATTGAAGTTGTAGCTTCGGGAACAATATCCAGGAAATTATACATTTCACCTTTTACGCCGTCATTATATTTGTAAATGACTGTACGCTCAAATGGAATTTCAATCCCACTTATTTTGATATTAAAAACAACTTTTACTTCTCTTATAATATCCGGTATTCCGATATTTTCCTGATTCGATACTGTATACATTCCAACAGTAGCTTTTTCTTTTAGCCAATAGGGTTGCGTATATTCAATTGTATTTGGAAGCTGAAGCTGAAGAATAGTTTTCAGATCATTATTATTTTTTAAGATACTGTTTTGAACTGTATTTTTATTATCCGGTAATGTAGTTAAACTTGTCAATTCCATTTCAACAGCAGATCTGTTTATGGCTTCAATACTTAATTTAACAATACTTCCCGGTGTTGCTTCCTGTTCACTGGCAACGGCTTCAAGATATAATCCGGAGCAGTATGCTATAATGTTTTTTATGGCAGCAGATTTCACGTTTTTCCAATGATCATCTTCCAGAGATTGGATCATGGTGTAGGCTTTTACCAATTCAGGAATACTTGCTGACGGATTATTGAAATCATACTTCGCTATAATTTTAGAAATAAGCTCCCCAACTGGTTTTCCGTTTTTAACGCGGTTCCAGGTGGTATCAATTCCATCAAATAACTGATCACGATCTTTTGGAATATCGCCATTTATAAGTTCTAAATATTCGGTTTCATTTCCACGCGCCCCGGTACTTCCAAATCCCTGAGACTGATGACGGCTGCGGCTTAAGGCAGCAATTTCCTGATTGGATTTTCCAATTCCGGTATAATAAACACCAGTTTCCAATTTGGTGAATTTTGATTTATTGGCGGCATCAAATTTTTCCTGACTTCCGTAAAACCACCAGGAAGGATTAAAAAACTGACGTTTTACCTGCCATGGTTTCACATATTTTAGCTGTTCCGGATATATTTTAGGATCATTGGTCAAATTAAAACTTTCAACGCTTAACATTGCAGAAGAGGTGTGATGTCCATGTGTTGTTCCAGGCGAACGGTGATCAAACCGATTGATAATTACATCAGGCTGAAATTTCCTGATGGTCCAGACTACATCGGAAAGGACTTTATCTTTGTCCCAGATTTTTAAAGTCTCATCGGGATTTTTTGAATAACCAAAATCATTGGCTCTTGAGAAAAACTGCTCACCGCCATCTATTTTTCTGGCTTCAATTAATTCCTGGGTTCTTATAACACCTAATAATTCACGCAATTGCGG